>JBNKOV010000011.1:0-23202 GCA_050294955.1 Holophagae bacterium | reverse complement strand
CAGTTCCGCCATCTTACTTCCGTAGAGCAAGGCTGCTCGGGAGTACACGGTGAAATCTACGGGCACTAAGATGATGGTTTTCGAATCTTTTGGCATGGGAGGCACCTCAAGCTTGAGTTTCCATTCAAATACTTCAAGTTCTTTATATCACAAAGAATGCGACATACGAAGCAAAAGTCTTTCACGATTTTAGGCACTGTGGGGGTTGCGGGTTAGACTTTTTTGATGACGACAAAGGTCATGTCGTCGTCTGGCGGCCTGCCGTCGGACCATTGCTCTCCGGCGTCTAAGAGGCTTTGAATGAGGGCTTCGGGATGGCGATGAGCTTCTTGTTTTAGGACTTGATGGATGCGCGCCATGCCGAAGAGCTGGTCCTTCGGGTTGAAGCGCTCGGGAAGTCCGTCGCTGAGGAGGACGACGAGATCGCCCTGTTTTAAAAGGATTTGGGCCTGGTTATACGGGAAATCTGGGACGGAGCCCAGTGGCGGACCCTGGCTCCTTATTTCTTGTGATGTGTGGTCTTCTTTGCTGTAGTGCAAGGCGCCTGGCATGCCTGCGTTGGCCAGCTTTAGCTGATCGCCTTCAATTTTGACGGCGGCCATGGCCATGAACATGTTCTTCAATTTCATCTTTTTTAAGGCGCCGCCCATGCTGCTTAACAAGGCGTTGGGCGGGGTTCCGGCGTAGGCGTGGAACACGCCCTTGCCAGCGGCCACCATGGCGCCCGCTCGCGTGCCGTGGCCCGTGGCGTCGCCAATGACCAGGGTTAACCCCTTCTCGGCGCAGAAATGGAAGTCGTAATAGTCGCCGCCCACTTCGGTGGCTGTTTGCATGTAAAAGGCAATGGCGTAGCCCTCCGCTTCCGGCGCTTTTTTCGGCAACATGGATAATTGCAGGTTTCTGGCTTCTTCAAGCTCCCGGTTCTTGCGTTCGTTTTCGGCTTCCAAACGGGCTCGCTCCAATTCCTGGGCCAGGGTCTTTGCAGACAACTCTCGCACCTGGTCCAGCCTGCGGGCCAGGTCCCTGTTGGTGGTTGCGAAATGTCGGGCCAGAAACACGGATACTGAAATCATTAACGGCGCCATGGCGTAGAAGAAGATGGGCACGCCCAGGAAGGCCAGAAAGGGTTTCATGGAAAAGTTGAGCAGCGCGATCTCATATAGAATCGCCAACATGGCCGGAATGCCGCCGATGGCAATGATGGGAACGCCTTTGATCAACGGCTTTCTCTTCTTGATCCTGCTGATGATCAGGATTCGCGTTATTTCTGCGAAGGCAATGACAATCAGGCTTCCGTTGAATTCGAAAACAAGGAATGGCTGAAACCAGCCCCAGACGGATAAGATGATAAACGGCAGGGTGAGAGGCAGGAAATATCTAGGACATTTTTCGAAGGTTAACGCGTAGGTGAACCGCAAGCCGAAGAGGAGCGGCACAGAGACGGACAGGGTTGACAACTGCTGATAACGCAGCCATGTCGCAAAGTCGGGCTCTATGAACAGGGACAGGAATCCCCAAATCAGGAAACCGGAGGAGAAGGTGAGCCCGGCGTAATATAAATTGGCTCGCAGCTCCGGATAGAATAGGAATAAGAGGATGTGCAGCAGGGAGAAGGCGAGGCATATGCCCACCAGAAACGCCTTGTGAAACTGGTAGGCCCTTTCGGTGGTTAACCGTTGGAGCACCATGTCCTTCAGCTCGCCCTGAAAAATCTGGAAAGTGAAGCCCATATTGCGGAACATGGGGTCTCCAGAGTAGGGTCCGAGATAGCGGAACGCCAGGACGCCGGCGGAGTCGAGGTCTTCATCATCCAGGGTGTAGATGTAGTTAATGGGAAACACGCCGCCTGGGCAGACGGGCTCCAGAATCTTGCCGTTCCAATAGACCTCTATTTCGGCTTTCACGGCCAGAAGCAGCCCAGGCCGATGGAGGTTGGGATCAATGGTTACCGGGGTGCGATACCAGGTTGGTCCTTCTGGCCTGGCTTCGATTTCTGCGAGGGTTTGCCACTGGCGGTCGTCTAAATTGGGAAGCGCCCAGGACGGATCATCGCCAAGCCGCATTTTCCAGCCGTTGGACCCAATTTCGGTCTGGCTGAAAAGGCAGGGGCAGATGATTAAAAAAAAGGGCAAAGCCTTCAAGTTCAACATGTACCAAGTATACAGATTCCCGAGGCGGGTTGATACAAAATTTTAACTCAAGGCGAACCCGGGGCTCATGCCCGTGGTTTTGGGCTGGCGCCTGGAGGCTGAAGGCTTGTAGGTGGTTGCGTCCACAAAGAAAAAGGCCGCACACGGATGGTGTGGCGGCCAAAGCAATGCTGCACGTTCTTACCAGGAGAAAAGGTTATATGCCGATTTCAGGTTGAAGGAGCGGATGTTGGTCGGCGGAGCCGAAGGGGCGCAGTCTCGTTGACTGCGCCACCCCGGCCCAACCCGACTCGGAGGAGTTCTTAGGAGGCGTTAACTGTAATATTGCGCCGCTTGTGCTCTTTTGCCTTGGGCAGACCCAGTCTTAAAACGCCGTTCTCCAGTTTTGCGGTGATCCCTTCTCGGTCAATCTGGTTGGGGATCTTGAACTCACACTCGTAATTGCATTCGGTGAATTCAACGTGGAGGGGTTTCAGGCCGCTGGTGTCCAAGGTTTCCGGGGCGCCCGTTATCTTCATCCACTGGTCTTCGAGCTGAATGTCCAGGTTGCTCTGGGTAACGCCGGGCATGTAGACCAGGATTTCAAAGGCCTCGTTGGCCTGGTTGATTTTGTACTCGGGGATCACAGTTCGCCGCTCATTTTTTACAGGAACGGCCGCTTGATTTGTTTTTTCCAAAGTTGCAGTGGTCATGATATCCTCCTTCTTTGTCGTATCTTATCTATCAGGCCGCTTCAATCTTGATGGTTCTGGGCCGGTCCTGTTCCGATTTTTTGAGGTCAACGGTTAAGATGCCGTCTCTGTAGGTGGCTTTGATGTCTTCCGGCTCTACGCGATAGGGAAGATTAATGCTTCTCTTCAGGCTCACGGCAGACTCGCCGGACTCTTCGGTAACGCGGGTCTCGCCTTCCAACAACAGTCTGTTGCCTTCAACAGAGAGGTTGAACCATTCGGCTTGCCAGCCAGGAATTCTAACGACAACTTTCACGGCCTCATCTCCGGTGTAGATGTTAACCGGTGCGTTGGTGATATTCGCGACGGGGGCAAAAGCGCCTGGCGCGAACTGGTTGAAAACTCTGTCAAAAAAGTCCCAATCGTGTCGTGTGTTTCGCGTCAGTTGGTCCAAAATTCGTAACATGACATACCTCCTAAAGGTCTGCATCGGGCGGTTGTTTCAACCCCGTGCAGCCACGTGATCTACTAAGAATATAAAATCTGAGTCGAAAATTGTCAAGTGATCTGAGTATAAAATTGATAAAAAATAAAAAATTGCTTGTAAGTTGTTGATTATATGTGGTGTTTTTGAGGCAAGTTTTTTCTTGGAAGATATGTTGTTGAGTGTGATACACTCAGGTTTTGAGTGTTTTTGAGATGCTTTTACTATAAGATATTCCCAAAAAACCAAAACTTGAGCGTGTTATTGTCAAGTCTGGGCGGCGCTTCACCGGCCCACAACGGCGGGCGTCGGTTTTGAGGGGGCGTGGCGGGGTTGGTTTGCCCCACTGGGGGAGTTTCATCCCCCTCTGTCCTGGGTTGAGTCGTCTGGAGCGCGCCCGTCTGACCATTGCCTTTTTCCCGGTATTGGCTTATGATAGTAGGTCTCAGTATCATGGAAAGCGAGGTGAGCCGGTGGCCAAAATCTCATTGTTGATTAACAAAAAGAAACACGAAGTAGACGTGGATCCACAAATGCCCCTGTTATGGGTCGTTCGCGACATCCTTAAAATGACCGGAACCAAATACGGGTGCGGCATCGGCCTTTGCGGATCTTGCACGGTCCACCTGGACGGGGTTCCCGTTAGGGCTTGCACGACGCCGGTGGTTGCGGTTGAGAATCGAGACGTTATCACCATAGAAGGGCTTTCCAAAGAAGGGAATCACCCGCTGCAAAAGGCCTGGGTGGAATTAAACGTGCCCCAGTGCGGGTATTGTCAGCCCGGTCAGATCATGAGCGCGGCTGCGCTTTTGGAGAAGACCAAGACGCCGTCCGATGCGGACATTGACGACGCCATGGCGGGGAACATTTGTCGCTGTGGAACTTATCAGAGAATTCGGGCGGGCATCCATCGCGCCGCAAAAATCATGAGGGAGGGCAAATAATGATTACCAAAGTCAGTCGTCGTGATTTTTTGAAAGGCGCTGTCGCTGTGGGTGGAACGGGCCTGGTTCTGGGCGTGTTCAGCGCGCGAAGCAGGTCCATGCCGTTTCCGGAGACCACCGCGCCATCGTTTGAGCCCAATGTCTTTGTTTCCATAGACAACACCGGCCAGGTTTCCATCGTGTGCGCCAGGGTTGAAATGGGACAAGGCGTGAGAGCGTCCATGCCCATGCTGGTCGCTGAAGAGTTGGAAGTGGATTTTGAACAGATCAAAGTGGTTCAGGGCGATGGGGACAAGAAATACGGGAACCAGAACACCGACGGCTCCACTTCGGCGAGAACCCAATGGCAGCCTTTGCGAAAGGCGGGCGCCGCAGCCCGAATGATGCTCATCGCAGCAGCCGCAGAGACCTGGGGCGTCAAACCGGAAGCCTGCCGGGCGGAATCGGGTCGGGTCTATCACAACAGTTCCGGGCGAGAACTGGGCTATGGCGCGTTGGCGGAAGCGGCCTCTCGCCAGCCCGTTCCAGAGAATCCCGTCTTGAAGGATCCCAAGTCCTTCAAACTCATCGGCACGCCGCGCAAGCAGTGGGATATTAAGGAGATCGTGACGGGCAAGGCAAAGTACGGAATGGATTATCGCATGCCTGACATGGCTTTTGCGGGCATTGAGCGCTGTCCCGTAAAGGGCGGCAAGCTGAAGACCTATGACGCAAGCAAGGCGCTGGCTATTCCCGGGGTGTTGAAGGTGGTTCCCATGGAGCCCTCCGGCCCGCCAACTCATTTGTTCAGCGGCCTTTTGGTTGTGGGCGAGACCAGTTGGGCCGTGATTCAAGGCCGCAAAGCCCTTGAAATTGAATGGGACGAGGGCGAAAATGCGGGCGATTCCACGGCGGCTTCCAAGCAACGTCTAACCAAGGAGTTGGATAAAGCCGGCAAGGTTTATCGGGAAGAAGGCAAGCCCTATGACATGTTGAAGAAAGGCGAGGTGATGGAAGCCTCTTATCTCGCGCCCTATTTATCTCACGCGCCCATGGAGCCTCTGGTTTGCGCCGCTTGGGTAAAGGAGGATTCCTGCGAGGTTTGGGCGGCCACTCAAGGCCCCCAATGGGCGCGGGGCGAGATTTCCAAGGCGCTGCAAATGGATCATGCCAAGGTTACGGTTCACGTCACCCTTCTGGGCGGCGGCTTTGGCAGGAAGGACAAACCCGATGTGCCGGTTGAAGCGGCCCTCGCCTCAAAAGCGGCGGGCATGCCCCTCAAACTGTTTTGGACCCGAGAAGATGAGATCCGCTTTGGTTTCTACCGGCCCGAGAACATGCAGGTGCTTAAGGCAGTGCTGGGCGAGGACGGCAAACCCCTGGCCTGGGTTCATCGCACGGCCTTTCCCCCCATCGCCAACACCTTCAACCCGGCCACCCATCATCCCAATAATGGGGAGATGTCTCAGAGCTGCACCACGCTGCCCTATCGCATTCCCCATGTTTGCATGGAGGCGGGAGAGGCCACTTCGCCCTTGAGAATTGGCTGGATGCGGTCGGTGCATCACATGTTCCATAGCTGGTCCATTAACTGTTTTACCGATGAACTGGCGGAAAAGGCTGGCAAGGATCCCATTCAATACCAGTTGGATCTGTTGGGCGAGCCCCGAATTCTGGAGTTCTCTGAGGAGGATAAGAAGAGTCCGTTTAAGTTCGATACGGGCCGACTCACCCATGTCATTAAACTGGTTCGGGATAAATCCGGCTGGGGACGGGACATGCCAAAAGGGGAGGGGCTTGGGTTCGCCGCCCAGTACAGCTTCTATTCTTATGTCGCCATGGTGGCCCATGTCACGATGAAGGATAATGGGGACTATAAGGTGAATCGGGTGGTTGCTGCGGTTGATTGCGGCATCGCCATCAATCCCGACGCGGTGAGGGCTCAGATTGAAGGGGGCATTAACTACGGTCTGAGCGCCGCCATGTTTGGTGAGTTAACCGTGGCCAAGGGCAGAGTGGAACAGGGTAATTTCGATGGGTACCGGGTGTTGCGCATCTCCGAGGCGCCTGTGATCGAGATTCATCTCGTGAAAAGCGACAAAGATCCCACGGGCATTGGCGAGCCTGGCACGCCGCCCACTGCCGGCGCGTTGTGCAATGCGTTGTACGCTGCAACCGGCAAGCGCCATTACCAACTGCCTGTTCCCCAGGTTCAAGTATAGATATCAGGCCCGGTTTTGCTTCTGGAAACCGGGCTGTCTCTGTTTGGACATTCTTTTCTGGCTGAAGCTTCGCTGATGAGGCTGTTCTTGAAATGCCTCTTTTTTAAGATCCTTGTTTTGAGATGCTTAGGTCGTCTTGTGGTGGCGTGGTGCGGCGGTTTGATTTTTTTGGTCCGCGTCTGATTATAGCGTAGCGCCCTGTTGCGCATGTTTTGCGCTGGTTTGTGCAAGTTTTGCGGCGATTTGGTCATCTTTTTCCCTGTGTTGGGTAAACTTTGCGGCGGGTTGCGCATGTTTTGCGCTGATGTGTGCAAGTTTTGCGGCGGTTTGGTCCACTTTTGCGCTGAGTTGTGCAAACTTTTCGGCGAGTTGAGAATGTATGGCGCTGATGTGTGCGGGTTTTGCGCCGATCTGTTCAGTTTTTCCCCGTTCTGTGCAAGTTTTGCGGCGTGTTGATCACCTTTTTCCATGGTGTAAGAAGTTTTGCCACGTGTTGTGCAATGCTGGCCTTCATTTGTGCAAGTTTTGCGGCGGTCTGAGTTATGGCGTCCTCGCCCTGTAAGCCCGTGGCCAGGTCCTCGGGCTTCAGGGCTGACTATGGAGAGATCTTTGAGTTGATGCGTCTCGTTGTTGCGGCCTGCTGTGACGTTGCTTCGCTCTAGAGATGATCTTTGAAGTAGCGGGTAATCAGCGTGTGGAGGTGACGGCTGGTGTTGCCTCCGTGAATGCGATGATTGCGGTTGGGATAGAGCATGAGATCGAAGGGTTTGTTCAGAGCCACCAGCTTGTCTACAAATTGCAAGGTGTTGCCGGGGTGTACGTTGTCGTCGCCGGTTCCGTGAATGAGCAAAAGGTTCCCCTTTAGGCCGTTGGCGTATTCCAACACATTGGCTGCGTCGTATCCCGCTTTATTGTCTGAAAGCAAGCCCATATAGCGTTCGGTCCATATGGTGTCGTAGTTTCTGAAATCACTCACCGAGGCCACGGCTACGCCGGTTTTAAAGTAATCCCCGCCGCGTGTGAGCATCATGCAGGTTAAATAACCCCCGCCGCTCCAGCCCCAGAACCCGATTCTTGCCGGGTCTACATAGGGTAGGCTTGCGAGATGTTTTGCCCCTTCAATCTGATCCGCCACGGCCCATTTGGATAAGTCACCATAGGCCAAATTCTTGAATGCCTTGCCTTTGCCGCCGGTGCCGCGATTGTCCACGCAGAAAACAAGGTAACCCTGCTCCGTCATGTACTGGTGCCACAAGACCCGTTGGAGGTGTCTGAAGGCGCCGCCCATGCCCCAGCGGTTGAGCACCATCTGAGAGCCAGGCCCGCCATAGCCGAAAACAATGACGGGGTATTTTTTGTGGGGATCGAAGTTGTGGGGTTTCATGATAAAGCCGCTTAAATCCACGCCGTCGGTGGTGGTGACCGTGATCAGCTCGGGATAGACCATGTTGTATTGATCCAGCGCCTTAATGGGGTTGGCTTCCAAGATTCGGACCAGCTCGCCGTCCCCGGTTCGCAGGGAGACCTGGGGCGGCGTGGAGATGTTGGACGAGGTTCCCACGTAATACTGGTAATTGGGGGAGAAGACGCCCTGATGCCAACCGCCTTCCTGGGAGATGGGCGTTGGTTCGCCGCCGGTGAGGGGCACACGGTAAAGGCCCTGGTCTGCTGGCGAGGTTTTCTTGGCGTTGAAATACACGAATCCGGTTTGCTCGTCCACGCCAATAATGGAGGCTGTTTCCCAGTCGCCTCGGGTGAGCTGCGCCAGCTCCTTGCCGGAATAATCGGAGAGATAGATATGTCGGAACCCGCTTTTCTCGGAGGTCCATACCAGGCGATCCTGTTTTTCCAGGAAGATGAAATCGTCGGTTACATCAACCCAAGCCTCGTTTTTATCGTGAATGACGGTATGGGTCTTGCCGTCAGAGACCTGGCCGAGCATGAGTTCCAGGTGGTTCTGTTGGCGGTTGAGGCGTTGAATGGCAAGCTGGCCCGGCGTGTTGGTCCAGTGGATGCGGGGAATGTAGATGTCTTGCGCCTCGCCCAGGTCCATCCAGGTAGTTTTGCCCGTAGCAAGGGCCGCGACGCCAATCTTAACCCGGGCGTTGGCCTCGCCCACCTTGGGGTATTTCAAGGAGGTGGTCTGGGTGTAGTAGGGGATTTCGTCCATGAGCGTGAAGGTCTTCACGTCGGTCTGGTCCATGCGCCAGAAGGCGATGTACTGGCTGTCCGGCGACCATCGGAACGCATCGGCGCGACCGAATTCCTCTTCATAGACCCAGTCAAAAACCCCGTTTAAGATATTAAACGAGCCATCGGATGTGAGGGCCTTCACATCACCGGAATCTACCCTGGCCACGTGTAGATTGTTCTCTTTGACAAAAGCCACAAACTCGCCATTTGGAGAGAGATCCACATTCTGAAGACCAGGATCTCCACCGGCGAGCGGGTGGAGTTCGCCCTTTGACATGTCGTACAAAAAATAGGGCGCGGAGAACGAGTGCCTCCAGATTTGACGCCTTGGACCGGTAATCAACAGATGGTTCTGATTGCCCGTGGTGTTGTAGGCGCTCATGGTGACGGCTTCACCGTTGAACTGAAGCTCGGAGCCTTTTAAAACCAGGTTCTCCGCGCCGCTTTTCACATCGTGGCGATAGATGTCCACTGACCCGGTTTGGGGATTGTTGCGCGTGAAGGTGAACGCGGAGCCGTCGGGCAGCCAGCGCACATCGCTTACGGTTTTACCTTTGAACTGATTGGACTTGAAAATGTCGTCCAGGGTCAAGGCCTGTTTGTCGCCCTGTGTCATGGCGAACCCTCCCCAAAACATGATTAAAATAACAACCCGGCTCCTGAGCATGGCGTCTCCTCAAATATCGACTGCAAGGGAAGTATAGCAAGTTTTGCGGGCTCATCTCGCCACAAAAAGGCGCGCCCGAATTTTTAATAACCCCAGCCCCATAATGGGTGAGCGGCTATACATCCGTCTGATATGTTGCGGCGGCGCCCCAATGGGACGCCGCCAGCGTTTCTAGTTGTCGCTGTACTTGGCGTGGTACTTCTCGTAAAGGCGTTGCTGCATGCCCGTTAAAGGCACGTCGCGACCTTGGATGAAGGCCTTGTCAAGAATGTTGCCCCTCATATCCAGGGCGTCGCCCTGGGAAATGAAAAGTGTTGCGTCTTTGCCCGCTTCCAAGGTGCCCAGGGTGTCGGACACGCCCAGGATCCTGGCCGCATTGCCGGTGATCGCGGCCAGGGCCTGTTCCTTGTCCAAACCGTAGGCTGCGGCGGTTCCCGCATGGAATGGCAGGTTCCTGCTTCCCATGACGCCGGATACGGTAATGGCGAAGGGAATGCCCGCCTTGTGCAGAAGCGAGGCCATTTCAAAGGGACGGTCGATGTTTTCAGAAGGCGTGGAAGGCAGTTGATGGGCGCCTGTGAGGATAATGGGAACCTTGTGTTCCTTGATAAAGTCGGTTATTTGCAGCGCAGATTCGCCGCCGACAATCACCATGCGCTTCACCCCATGCTTTTCAGCAAAGAGCACGGCTTCAATGATTTCTTTCGCCGCGTCCGCATGGATATACAGGGTTTGTTTCCCGCTGAACAAGCCTTCCAGAGCCGCCAGCTTGATATTGGCCGGGCTATTTTTCAGCTTGCTGTGGGCCGAGGCGTCCGCAAACATGCGCTCCAATTCAAGCACGCTGGCGTCGAACTGTTCGTTGGGACGGTTCTCGCGGCGGAAGGTGCTGAAGTTGAAGCGGCGAATGGTCCGCTGCGGCCAGTTGAGATGAACCCCGTCGTCGGTTTTCAAGGCGGCGTCTTCCCAGTTCCACGCATCCATTTGAACGATGGAGGACGTGCCAGAGATGATGCCTCCTGACGGCGTGGTCTGGGCGGTGAGAATGCCGTTGAAACGCAGGGTGGGTATGTATTCCGAGTCGGTGTTGTAAGCGGCGAGCGCCCGAATGTTGGGGTTGAATTCCCCCTGTTCGGTGTTGTCGTTCATGGCTCTCACCGAACCCACTTCCGTGAGGCCCACCTGAGAGTCCGCGAGAATGAACCCGGGGTAGATGTGCTTGCCGGTGGTGTCGATCACCTGGTATTCCGACCGGTTGATGCGAACCTTGGTCATGTCGGCCACGGCCTGAAGCTTGCCATCTTTAAAGGTAACCACTGCATTTTCGATCACTTCGCCATTGCCAATATGGGCCGTTCCGCCTACAAGAGCAATGGGTTGGGTTTGCGGTCCCGCAGGGGCTGGCGTTTGGCCAAACATCATGGGCGCCATGAGTGTGGCGATGAGTAGAGAGATGTGTTTCATAGTTTGGGTATTAATGCGTTTCATGGGCGCCCTCCATGTGTTCCAGAATTGTATCGCAATGCATTTCGGGTTTGGTTCCAGAGGACTTCTTCCAATCCTTGCTGGAGCTTCCCTTCTTGGCCTTCGCCATTTTCTGGATGAGTCTGTGGCGTTCTTTTTCAACCCAATTTCGCATTTCCGCGTCCTTATCCCGGTCGAAATAAACAATGCCGTCTACAATGGTCTTCTCGGATTTGGCGTAGATGGAAAGGGGATGATCCGACCACAACACCACGTCCGCGTCCTTGCCTTCTTTAATACTGCCCATGCGATCGTCGAGATGGAGCAGTTTGGCAGGGTTGAGGGTGACCATTTTCAGCGCGTCCTCTTCAGACATGCCGCCGTACTTCACCGATTTGGCCGCTTCCTGGTTCAAGCGACGGCCCATTTCGGCGTCATCGGAGTTTACCGCCACAACCACGCCGGCCTGCGTCATGAGGCTGGGTCCGTAGGGGATGGCGTAGCGAACTTCCCATTTGTAGTTCCACCAGTCGGCAAAAGTGGAGCCGCCCACGCCGTGTTCCGCCATAATGTCGGCCACCTTATAGCCTTCCAGAATGTGGGTGAAGGTGTTGACGCGGAAGCCGAATTGCTCCGCCACCTTCATGAGCATGTTGATCTCCGATTGCACGTAGGAGTGACAGGTAATGAAGCGTTCGCCATTCAGGATTTCCAGCATGGTGTCGTGAAGGATATCCTTTCTAGGCGCAGAGGTTTTGGCCTTGTCCGCACTGGAGAGCGCATTGTAGGCTTTCCACTCTTTTTCATACTCGCGCGCGGCGGTGAAGGCGTCTACGTAGATCTGCTCCACGCCCATGCGGGTTTGGGGATATCGAATGGAGTTGTTGCTGCGAGACCGCTTCACGTTTTCGCCCAGGGCGAACTTGATAAAGCCGTCGGCGTCTTCCACCAACATGTCTTCCGGGGTGGCGCCCCAGCGCAGTTTAACCATGGCGGATTGGCCGCCCACGGGGTTTGCGGAGCCGTGGAGCAGTTGAGAAGCCACCACGCCGCCGGAGAGCTGACGGTAGATGTTGATGTCTTCGGAATCAACCATGTCCTTCATGCGGACCATGCCTGAGTTCACGGCCACGTCGTTGGTGCCGTCCAGGGCGATGTGGGAGTGTTCATCGATCACGCCTGCGGTGAGATGCTTGCCTTTGCCGTCGATAACCCGAGCGCCTTTTGCTTTCAGGCCCTTGCCAATTTTGGCGATTTTGCCGTCTTTCAGCAGCACGTCGGTGTCCTCAAGAATGCCCTGATCTTCGTTGGTCCAAACGGTGGCGCCGGTGATGAGCAGGGTTTCCTGAGTGGGCAGTTGCTGGTTGCCGTAGGCGGTGAAGGGATAGATGACGGGACCCAGTTCGCCGGGCGCTTCCTCTTCATCGTCCTCATCGTCGTCGTCTTCTTTGCCCTTGCTTTTGGCGGGACCCTGGTAATCTGCTGTCCATGCAACCGATTTACCGTCAGGGCTTTCACCGTTGCCGCTCCAGTGGGTGTCGCCCATCCAGCCGCTGAGTCGCATCAGGCCTTCGTCCTTAGAAGGATTGAATGACAGGTTGATTACGCCGCCGCCGATCTCGGATTTCACCTTGATCTTGCGTCCCTTTTCTGGCTCGATCTTGAGGCTGTAATCGCCCGGTTCGCCGCTAACCTTCAGGTTATAGGAGGCGTCGCCAACCTTTAAGGTGTAGAGACCTTCTCGGGCGGGCGCTTCTGGATCGTTGAAGCGGTAGCGTTTTCCCTGAATCCAGTTTTCGTTGATTTCTGTGTCCTTGTGGAACAGGTTCCCGTTGGAAATAATGAAGTTGGCAATTTTTCCTGATTCAAGCGATCCCAGTCGGGCGTCGATTTGAGCCAGTTTTGCCGGGGTGTAGGTAAGCGCCTTGAGGGCATCTTGTTCGGAAAGCCCGTGGGCGATTGCCTTGCGCAAGTTCTTCCAAAAGGTCTTCTTCAGTTTAGAGGATTTAATGCCCTGCGCGGTGATGGCGAAGTTGACGCCCTCTTTGGAAAGGGTTGCCGGGTTGGCTGGCGCATGTTCCCAGTGCATCATGTCTGACAGGGATACGTTCTGGGATTCCCAAGGGTCTTGCACATCATGGGGTTCGGGAAAATCCACGGGCACAATGAGCGAGGCGCCGGTTTTCTTGACTTCGGCCAGGCGCTGATAGTCGTCGCCGCCGGATTTAATAATGAACTGTGCGCCGAATTCGTCGCCAATTTTGTCGGCGCGCAGCAGGGTCTTCCAGTTGTCCGCTTCAAAGATGCGGGGCAGGCCGTCCAGCTCCAACCACGCGTCCAGGGTTTGATCGGTAAAAGGCTTGACCTTTTGGGATTCATACCATTGCACATCCATCCAGGTTTGTCGAAGCAACGCGATGGCGCCCATGGGCGATGAGGGATAGGACTGTTGCGACGTGCCTTTTCTAAGGGAATAATGAGAGGCGGCTCGGGGGCTGAGAATGAGGGTGTTTTCTGAATCTTCGCCCAAAGTCACCAGAGCGGAGGAGCCTCTTGCAATGCCGTCTGCCCGGAAGGTGAGCGCTGCGCCGAATCCGGCTTCGCGCATGGCTTTGGCGGTTTTTTCGTCCGCTTCGAATACCTCGGCGGCGTTAAATTGAGACTTAATAGCGTCGTTGGCGTTGTAGGCGCCTGGGGTTGCAGGCTCTATCTGCTCCCTGCGACCGAAGAATCCGCCGCGCTCCTGCTTGGGAGGTTTCGGCATGCCGTAATTGGTGTAAAGATCAATAAGACCCGGGTAGATATGCTTGCCTTTTAAATCGACAACGGTGTAGCCGTCTGGCGGGGTGATGCCCGTTCCAACCTGCTCTACTTTGCCTTCTCGAATCAACAGAACTGCTTTTTCGTGTACGGTTTTATAATCTACGTGAATGGTCGCATTGATAAATGCATATGCGTCTGCTCGATGATCGCGGACGTCATTAACGGGGAAGTGAGGCTGGGCCAACGCCCAACCGCTTAAAAGAAAGGTTAATAAAGCGATTAGTTTTTTCATAGCTTCCTTGGTTTTGGCAAAGATTCATTCCAAACTACGCCTGGGGGCGATCATCGGCTGCTGTACGGTCTCCGACATGGCGTCGTCCGGAGAGACGTGGTCTAATATCAAGGCAGGCCGATCGTGAGTTTTGAATGCGCGCGAATCCAGGTTTTAGTCCCCACATAAGATTATGATAGTTAAGATCTGTCTGTCAATGACACAGTGATGGGTGGGGTAAAAATATGGACATGGTGCGGGTTATTTCTACAAATTTAACTGGCCCGCGGTGTGGAAGGAGATGGCGCCGCGGCAGGATTCCTTGGCGTGTTGCATGGCCATGCCCGCTTTTTGGATCAGGTCGCCTGCTTCCAAGCTGTCGTTTGGGTACAAGCTCACCCCAACGCTGCACGCTACCTCTAAAATCTGGCCTTCTACCCGCATGGGTGCGGTGACCTCCGCGACGATTTTTCTGGCGACCCCTTCACAATTGGTCTCATTGCCCACGTTGTCCAGCAGCACGGTGAAGGAGTCGTCCTGCCACCTGGCCGCCATGTCGTTGACGCGAATGCAGGTGGTGAGCCGCTCCGCGACGGTTCTCAGCACGAAATCGCCCGCCGGTCGGCCCAGCTCTTCGTTGATGGGTTTGAAGTAGTCCAGATTCAAGAACATGATGGCCATCTGTTGGTTGCTCCGGGTTGCCCGGCCTATAAACTCTTTAATTCTATAGGAGAACTGTCTTCGATTGGGGAGTCCGGTCAGGCTGTCTGCGGCGCTTAACTCCCGCAAGACCTCTTCCTGATTCCTGCGGGCCTCCTCAAGCATGGCCTGGGTGAGCAGGTCGGTGAGGGAGATGGCGAAGATTTCTTCGTCCGGCGCCCATGGCCCCGCGTGTTTGCCCACGGCGCACATGATGCCGGTCACCACGCCTTCATGTTGTATGGCCACCAACAAGGCGGAGCCGTTTTCGCAGGCCCCGTGTCTGGGTAAATTGGTGAGTTTCTCCACAAACTCAAGGCCTGGAGTGACCACCCTCTGTTCTTCCATATGATGGAAGAGTTCGTCCCAATCGCTGCGGTCCAGCTCCCAGCCTCCGCTATGGTTTTTGGAAAGGGCCTCGTAGAGGTCTTTGCAGATGAGGTGTTGATGAGATTTGTCGAAATACCAGATACTTACAAGGCTGCAATTGAGGCCTTTGGCGGCTGCCTCCGTGATGGTGTGGTGGGCTTCCTTCATGTCGCCGCAATTGAGGCATTCGTCTTTGGCCAGGTCTACAAGAATCCAGGAGTGTCTTCGCTGACGCACCAGCGCGTTGCGATGTTCTTCCGTGACCTGGTTCAGATGCGCCAGGGCATGGTCTGTTCGGTTTGCCAGATGAGTAATCTCATCATTTCCAGGAATTTCAATTTGGGTTTGCTCTGATTCTGTCTCCCTGGATTTGCCCGTTTCCAGCTTATCAGTGGCTTGCGTCACCTGCTCATCCAATTTGACCAGGCGACTGAAAATCCAGTGATATTCAGCAAGCCACACCAGCCCCGTTGAGAGGAGGAACACCGCGAATATTTCGAGTGGCGTGGGGTCTTCCCTCATTGGTAAGTATGTTAATGTGAAGACGATGACGCCTAAGAGCCGAAAGACGGCCGATTTTTTCAAGATACTCATTGGATGCGTTGCCTCTGGTAAAAATGGCCCTACTTAAGAATCTTCGGCAATTTGCAGCAAAAATTGAATGGTTTGCCGGTCTCAGGGGTGATTTTTATGGGCCGCTTTCTTCCGGGCTCTCCCCGCGAGCCCAGAATCCCGCCACGTGGGACGCCAACTGATCCGAGTCCATGGCGAAGTAGGGCCGCCATTGGGGCGGGAAGGTGTTGAGGTAGCGGGGCTCGCCAAAGCGTTGGTCTATCAGGCATACGACGCCGCGATCCTGTTCGCTGCGAATGACCCGGCCTGCGGTCTGCAATACCCGGTTCATGCCCGGGTATTGATAGGCGAAGGCGAATCCGGGTTCCTGTTTGTCGTTGAAGTAATCGCGAATCAGGTCTCGTTCCATGCAGAGCCCGGGCAAACCTACGCTGACGATAATGACCCCGATAAGACGCTCTCCCGTGAGGTCAACGCCCTCGCCAAATATGCCTCCCATGACTGCGAACCCCACTAGGGTTGTTACTCTATCTGCTTGAAAAGACTCTAGAAAACTATGGCGCTCATCTTCGGTCATGCCTGGCTTTTGGGCCAGGGTGTCCATCTCGGGAAGATGTTCCACGAAGCGCTTGTGTACTTCGTTGAGGTATTTGTATGAGGGGAAGAAGACCAGGTAATTCCCTCTTTTTGCATGGATGATCTTGTCGATGATTTCCAATATGGGGATGTAGCTGGAGGCTCGGTCTCTGTAAAGCGTGGAGACTCCGCCCGCTACCACCAGGCATAGGTTCTCCGCTGGGAAAGGGGAGGGAAGTCCCAGGGTTGCTTGGGTTTCCTGGCCGGTGAGCAACCGGGTGAAATACGGAAACGGGGTGAGCGTGGCCGAGAAGAACACGGCTGATGAGGATTTTTTGAGGAAGGTTTTCAGGAGAGGCGAGGGATCTCGGCAGTAGATTTTGATTTCAAGTTCCTTGCCCTCTGAGCGTTGGATTAACGCATGGGTTTCTCCGAACAGTTCCGCTGTCCTGAGGAAGCGGCGGGCCTTGAAGTACATGTCGGAAAGGGTGTCTGGCGCGCCAACCCCTCTGTTTTCTGCGAACCAGGCGTCCGCCGCCCGGCAAAACCCGGAGAGCGCTCTTAACAGATCTTCCGGAACCTGGGTGTCCGTGCATTGCGGGGCCCCGTCCATGGCCTTCTTTCTCGCCAGGAAAACCCGGTTGAGGCTAGCGAGCTTCTTGCTGGCCTGGGGCATGATCTTGGCGATATCTCGTTTTACGCTAAGAACTTCAGACTTGAACAGCTCGGCGGAGTACATGCTCCTGGCCCGATCCGCCAGGTTATGGGCTTCGTCAATTAACAGCGTGTTGGGCTGGTTGTCGTCCGAAAAGAACCTGCGGAGGTGGGCGCCCGGATCGAAGGCGTAATTGTAGTCACAAATAATGGCGTCGCACCATACGGCCAGATCCAAAGACAGCTCGAAGGGGCATAGGGTGTGGCGCTCCGCGGCTTCCAGGATGGCTTCCCTGGTAAAGGCCTGGCCGGTGTATATCTCTTTTAAAGCCGGGCGTAAACGGTCGTAATAGCCTCTTGCGTATTCACAGGTTTCCATGTCGCAGGGGGCGTTGAAGCAGATCTTGTCTCGCGCCGTGAGCGTGACTGCTTTCAGCGCCAGACCCTGATTGCGCATTTTTGCAAGCGCCTCTTCCGCGACGGTGCGTCCCACCGTTTTCGCCGTGAGAAAAAAGATCTTCTCGCATTTCCCCTCGCCCATGGCCTTCAGGGAAGGGAAGAGCGAGGCCGCAGATTTTCCAATGCCGGTGGGTGCCTGGGCAAAAAGCAGGGTCTTGTCGCGAATGGCCCGGTACACCTCCGCTGCGAATCGCCTTTGACCGGGTCGGTAGGACTGAAAGGGGAAATTGAGTTGCTCAATGCTGGCGAAACATTGCAACTGCCAGTCTCTTAACGTCTCGGCCCATTCTAGATAGACCTGGATCAGGTCAAGGGCGAACTGATCGAGTTCGGCAAAGGAGAAGGGCGTTTCGTCGCTGCTCACCGTGAAATTGTCAACATTGAGATAAGTAACTCTAACTTTAACTTTATCGAGACCATGGTCCTGACAGTACAGCCATGCGTAGAGCTTTCCCTGAGCGAGATGCAGTTTGCGGGCGGTTTCTGAAATATGCCCGAACTCAAGTCGGGTCGTTTTGATCTCTTCAATTACACGGGGCGTTTTGTTTTCGAAGACCCCGTCGATCCGTCCGCTGATTTGAAGGTTAAAGCGAGGATGTGTGTGAGTGTAACGCACTGTAACTTCTGGCACATAACCTTCGGGACGCGCTTTTTGCAGCCGTTGATGTCCACGAATGCCTTCAATGGCGGAAGTTGGCGCGCCCAAGCGGCGCGGCGGCAGGTCGCCGGAGCGTAATACAAAGGAAACCAGCTCTCTGGCGGCTATTTTAAGTGTTACTTCCTCGTGCGACATAGTTGCTTCTCGTGGTTGAGCTGAAGGGCGCTCTTCAGAAATCAGGAGCCTATCATAGCACAGGGATTGGGGCTTCTACTTCACCATGAAAGCGGTTTCCGTTTTTTACAGTCGCAGGATGGATTCTCCCGTAGGTGATGCAGGCTGAAGCCGGGCTCCAGCCTGCATCCCAGATTACAGGTTACTGATAATTCTGGCCGTTATTCATGTTGTCGCGAGTATGGTTTTGAGGAGTAGCCCAGGTGAAGTCGGAGTACTGACCACCGGAGCCGGTGAGCTGTAAAGACTGGTTGCTGGAGGAACCGCTGGATTCGCTCACGCCTACATTGACTGAGGTCATGCCGTTAGCAGGGCCGCCGCTGGCCGTGAAGCTGCCTTCATAGCTGATAAACAAAACCACGGAGCCGGCGGGGTCCACCAGGGCCATGCCGTCGGGAGCGCCATTCTGCAAGCCGCTGAAAGCGAACCAGATCTGGCCAAATCCGTTTTGGGTGTTCGGCAACGTGCCGGAGAGCGTGATCGTTTTGTAATCGCTGCCATTGCTGCCGTTGTAACCCACCAGGGTCCAGCCGGAGAGATCGGTTCCTGCTTCCCCAGCTACCTCGATACCTTCATTCTGGTCGCTTCCTGAGTCGTCGTAATGGAACTCATTGATCCAGGGATCTGCGCCGCCAGTGGGTGGCGTGCCGCCGCCACCGCCACCGCTTCCGCCGGTGAAGGTCTGGTTGTTATTCGCTGCATTGGGCGTTTGAGCTGCGGCCAGTTCCCAAACGAAATCCCCCGCCGTGCTGCCGGATCCGCCCAATTGGAGGGAGTAACCCACAGGCGTGCTGCCGGATTCGGAGACGCCCACGTCTTCGGAGGTCATGCCATTGGCGGGGCCGCCCACAGCCGTAAGCGTGCCTTCATAGCTGATGAATTGGAGTACTGCGCCGGTGTTGTCCACCAATGCGATGCCGTCTGGCGAGCCGTTTTGCAGGCTGGAAAAGTTGAACCAGATCTGGCCAAACCCGCTTCCGTCGTCTGGCAGGGTTCCGGACAGACTAACCGTCTTGTAGGAGCTGCCGCCGTTGCCGTTGTAGCCCACCAATTGGTAGCCGGAAAGGCTGACGCCTGCAACCCCCGCAATTTCAACGCCTTCGCCTGTGTCGGTGCTGCTGTTGTCGTAGTGAAACTCATTAATCCAAACATCGCCAGAGGTGCCGGGGTTGCCGCCGCCGCCACCGCCGGGATTGCCGCCGCCACCGGTAGGCGTACCGCCAAAAGTACCGCCGTTGTTTATGATTAAGTTCACATATTCAGGGTGATCCACAAAGGGGTTTCGGTTGCCCTGATAGCTGTAGACAACATCGTTTCGGTATTGCTCAAAGGCGTCAACAGGGTCCGCTGCGTGCCAGGCCAGCAGATCGCTGAGCAGGCCCATGTAGGCCTCGGACTGGTTGGAGCTGTAAGATATAATGAGAGCGCGGTCGTCGGTGAGCCGCAAATCGGGTTCGCTGCATCCCGTGACACCATGGGTTCCGCCTTCATATCGGACAGCCATGTAGAACATGGCCCTTGCAAGGTCGCCCTTGACAGTGTCCCAAGGTTCAAAAGTTCCAGCCGTATACGCGCCTGCGTAGTAGTTCAACAGGCTGCTGCTGTCCACCGTGAGCGTTGAGCAACCGCCGCCGCAATTGCCATAGGGCTTGTTGCTTCGAGTAGAGTTGTAGGACGGATTTGCCGCGAACAAATGGTGAGCGTCCGTGTAGGGGTAGTTGCAACTGCCATCCGTAGGAAAGCCAAGGGATTTCGGCCAGGAATGCTCTCGGTTCCAACTGTCGGGGTGGGTGGTTTTCCCAACGCTCGCGTTTTTGTAAATCGTCAACACGTTGTTGGCGTTTCCGTCGTCTTCGTCCGCGTCGGACAGAATGTCCCAGGTATCGGTGCTGGAACTGGTGTAGGGAAAGCGCACATGGTCGTCAATAATCTGGTGCAATGCATCGACCAACGCCTGGCCGGTGAGACCTGAAGCGTTGTCGTAATAGCCCGTCGGAGCTTGAGCGAACGTCCACATAGTTGTGAAAATAATGAACATAAATGTACTCAAAGATTTCATTGAGTTCCTCCAATTTTTTGATTTTCGGCAGAAAAAGACAAGAGCCAGACCAGTTGATCTGGTAGAGTGAACCTATTAGGCAGAGAACGGCCATGAATGATTCCCCCATTCGGACCTTCACTTTTCTGCGCATTTAAAAAGGCATTAAATGTAAAGCCTTCATTAATTTATAACCAGGGCCATCTTATACAAAAACACCCATGATTTCTATGAATACTTTGTGGTTTTCCTGTTAAGGAACTGTGGTTAAAGGGCATCTCATAGATTGATTGTTCTTGAAAATTCAACCGGGATTCAATATGTGGTGTAGATAGGATGATGAATCCCAAGCACCGAATAAGATTCGAGCCACGGCCATTCAGTGGTTCGCGACGTTAACCCGCTCAACTTCTCGCGAGCGTTAAGGCGAGGGAGCTTGGCGAAGCGATTGATTAACCCGTTTAGAGTCATATCTATGCGTCAATTCATCCCTAAAACGAAAAAAGACCGCGCAAAGGGCGGCCTCTTTTGGGTTTTTGAAGGAACAGCCTATTTTCCCGACCACTCCATGAGGTAGTAGACCCCGGTTTCACCTGTTTTTTTGAACCCCAAACGCTTGTACAGGTTCATGGCGGGGTTGTTCACTTCTACATGGATGCGAACAGGCAGGTTGGCAGTTTTGGCTTCATTGATAATGTTTTTCAGATAATACGAGCCAATTCCCCTGCTGCGATGTTCGTGGAGCAGGGCGATGTCGATAATGCGGATTTCATCGGAACGTCGTTCCACGTAAAGCCGGCCAACCGGTTCCTCTCCCAAGAGGATGAGGTCGAAGGCGGCTTCATGGAATTGTTCCTGATAATATTTGTGTTGCGCCTGAAACTGCATTTGAAGAAATGCATCTATCTGTTGTTGAGGCCATCCCGATTGGGCCATCTCCTCCTGGCGGGTGCCAGCATAGAGCTTGGACAGGAACGGCTCATCCTCCGTCCGAATGGGACGGAGGCTCAAGGACTCGGTATCCATAGATATACATCAACTCCGCGATGGATAGAGGCCCTGCAAGGCGATGATGAAGTTCATGGCAATAAAGGGCTGCATGTTATTGTGGGCCTGGCTGCCGCCTGAGGAGGGCAGTACCTGGTCGGCCATGGGTACATTGGGGTCCTGGTTGCTGTAGGCGTTGCTGCCAATGCTGCGACCCAGCGTCTGGTTTGAGTCGGGTATGAAGACGGATGCCGGATTGTCCGTAACCCGCAGGGTATGATTGTGATTGGGCATTTGGGCTTCTGTGAGCGTGACCGTCTCAACGCCGCCTCTCTGGCCTAATCTTCTACTGGTCAAGCCGGGTCCTCTGCCGGGATGCATGGGGGCGCGGCCCTCGAGATTGGGCAGGGCGGTAGTTGAACGGCCATCGCCGCCATAGGTGGTTCCTATTAGAGAAAATAGGGCGGTGTTTTGGGCTACTGGCAAAAGCTGACCATTGCAAAACGCCCAACTCCGCGGCGCAAAGTTTCCTGCAAAAATACGGATTTCGGCAATAAAGGGTTCTGACATAATTCCTCCTTAATGACGGCTGGGATAGATGCCGAATAGGGCAATGATAAAGTGAACGCAAAGGTAGGGCATGAGATTGGTGTGGGATCTGCTGCCGCCCACATTGGTGATCGTGCTTGATTTCATATTCGCATCCGCTGGCGCAGGTCTGAAGATGCGAATGGCGGGATTGGCGCTGACCGTCTCGCCTTCGGGGTCATTCTGGGTGCCTGTAGCGGTGGAAAACTGAGGCGCGTGGCCGTGTGACGGCAATTGATTCACTGTGAGTGTTTCATTTTCGGAGCCGCCTTTAGCGCCAAGTCGTCGAGGGGAAAGTCCGGGACCCTCACCGGCGTGAATGGGAATGCGGCCTCTTAAATCGGGGAGACCGAAAGTGGTTCGCCCATCGCCCCCGTAAATGGTGCCGAGCAAGCTGAAAAGCGCGTCATTTTGCGAAACGGCCAATAACTGGCCATCACAAAAGGCCCATCCCCTTGGCGCAAAATTACCGGCGAACATGCGGATCTCGCCCACAAATGGTTCTGACATAATTCTTCTCCTTTAATTTCGTGATGGGAATAAGCCCTGCATCGCGATGCAGAAATTAACAGCGAGGTAGGGTTGCATGTTGTTGTGCGCCTGGCCGCCGCCCACATTGGTGACGCTGCCAGACCGAATGCCGGTGAGGTTTGATGGATCGTGGTATCCGTTCAAAAAAGCCGCAAGCACATGTCCCGAAGGCGTGGGCACATTGCCGTTTCCGCTTTGAGCCATGAGAACATGGTCGTGGTTGGGCATTTCCGATGCGCTGAGGGTATGGGTTTCCTCACCCGATTTCTGGCCCTCGCGATGTTCGCTGCCGCCCTCGCTTCTCCCGACGTGGATTGGCGCTCTTCCTCGCATATCGGGCAGAGCGAAGGTGGTTCTACCATCGCCGCCGTAGGTGGTGCCTAGCAGGGAATAGAGGGATTGGTTCTGATTGATTGGCAGAATCTGCCCATCGCAATAGGCCCAGCCTCTAGGAGCAAAGTTGAAGCCGACCATGCGGACTTCGGCAAGAAAGGGTTCTGACATATTTCCTCCTTTTTAATGGGTTTGAAGTTGAGAACAGGTTTTGTTCGAGGCAATTAGGGGCATGTGGCCCCCACGCCGGTGATGTTGTTTGCAGCAGCGGATAGAATGGCGAGGCCATTTGAAGTGTTTTGGCCGTCCAGGAAGGTTTCCAGCGCCATGCCGCCGGTGAGCGGTCCCACGTATCCTGGGAAGTTGTAGCTGGATGCCGCGCTGAGCTGGTCAACGAAGATATCGGCTAATGGGAAGCTGCCGCCGCTGGCGTCCAGGGTATTGCCCGATACATGGGCGCAGACTGCGGCGGTTGATCCTACGTTGCTTCCCGATATCAGGTTGATGCAGGCGAGGACGGCAGCGCCCGACATCTCATCGATGTCATTGTTGGTAATGGAAACGTTCACTGCGCTTGAGCCGTCGGCTGTGACGTCTATGCCAATGGCGCCTGCAATGCCCAGGATGGTATTGTTGTCAATGGATGTGCTGTGGGTGGCCTGATCTTGGGAGCCAACCGCGATGCCGCCTCCTGCAGTGGAGCCAGAGCCCGGAACGCCTGTGGCGCCAATCCGGTTGTTGTGAATGGTTCCAGA
>JBNKOV010000010.1:0-24275 GCA_050294955.1 Holophagae bacterium | reverse complement strand
GTGAAACGGCGGCTTTACCAATTGCCCCTTGAGAAGATCCAGGACCCCAATCTGTATAACCTCTACCGGGACATCATCGAGAATACGGCGAATCGGCTGGATCTTTTGAGGTCCAGGCAAACCCGCAACTTTGTCTATTATTCCCTTATCTTCCATGGCGAGCCAGGGGACACCGATATCAGTAACGCGCGGTACCTGCTCCATTGCGCGGATCGGGATCAGGACGAGACCTTTTTTGACGACCAGACCGCCGCAGGCATCATGAAGGAAATGATTCTCAGTTATGGGTTTAAGGGCAGGGTAGAGCTGGTTCAGAACCTGGCCTCCAGAGCGGCGGTCATTAATGCAACCCGTGTTTGCAAAATACGCAAGGGCGAAAAGTTCTCCATGTCCGAGATTCACGCCTTATCCAATCACGAGATTGGCGTCCATATGGTGACCAACATGAACGCGTCAACCCAGCCCCTTTCTTTCCTTCGGTTGGGTCTGCCCCGATACACGGAATCGCAAGAGGGTTTGGCCCTGCTTGCCGAATTGCTCTCTGGCAATTTGAGCATGAAGCGATTAAAGCAGTTGGCGCATCGCGTGTTGTCGGTGAAGCTGATGCTGGATGGGGCCGATTTTATTGAAGTGTACAACGTGTTGACCAACACCTACGGCCTGGAAGCCAATCAGGCCTTTTACATGGCGACGCGAGTATTTAGAAGCGGTGGGTTTACCAAGGATTACGTGTACCTGCGCGGACTGCATCGTCTCTATAAATTCTATACGGACGGCGGGGATTTGACCACCCTGTTGCTGGGCAAGACGTCCATGGAGTATATGACCATTCTCAACGAGCTGAGACAGCNCAACATATTGAAGACGCCAAAGTACGTCACCCATGTGTTTCGAGAGCCTCAGCCGTTGGACCCCATTCTCACTTTTATTTTGAATGGCTTGAAGTGAAGTGAGAGGCGGATCTTAAGAGGGCGAAGCGTTTTGTTTTGTTGGTTTTACGGCTGCGGTTTGGGACTCATTCGACCCTGGGCAGGGCCTGGCGGCGCCGGTGGTCTTGTAGAACATGGGCTGGTGGGGAATCTGGGGGTTCTTCTTTTTGCGAAGATAGTATAGAATGGCACTGAATACGGGATCTTCGGGGTGCCGCTGTCTTGCGTAAGCGAGGTGGAGGAAAGTCCGAACTCCTTAGGGCGTCATGCTGGTTAACGGCCAGGCGGGGTAACCCGACGGAAAGTGCAACAGAGAGTAGACCGCCTAAGTCCTTCGGGACCGGTAAGGGTGAAACGGTGCGGTAAGAGCGCACCAGCGTGAATCGCGAGATACACGGCTTTGTAAACCCCATGAGGAGCAAGACCAAATAGGGAAACGCGGAACTTCGGTTCCAGGAGGCGGCCCGTCTCCGGTTTCCGGGTAGGTCGCACGAGGCTGCGGGCAACCGTAGTCCCAGATGAATGGCATCCAACTCCTTGTGAGTTACAGAATTCGGCTTATAGAGCATCCCGTATTCATCCCCTTTAATTGTCCGGGCAGGTTTCCGGACGGCGGATGAGCTGAATCGTGGCGCAGAATTTTTTGAACACCCCATAGACAGTGTCCGGCGGCAAGGGAGGAACCCCATGATTTTAGAGCAACTGAAAGTGAACAACACCTTGCTCACTTTTGGCTCCAATTGCTTTGACGAAGCGCTTCAGGCCACGCCGCCCAAGGGTTACAGCTCTGTTTTTGTAATCAGTCAGCAGAATATCTGGGATCTGCACGGGGCTAGATTGGAGAAGGCCCTGGCAGAGGTCGAGCCTGTTCACATGCGCATGGTCCCCGACGGAGAAGAGACCAAAAATCTCGGCATGTATGGCGAGCTTCTCTCCTGGCTGGCTCACAAGGGCGCGGACCGAAGAAGTCTCATCATTGTTCTGGGCGGCGGCGTTGTGGGAGATTTAAGCGGATTTGTGGCGGCCAGCTATATGCGCGGCATGCAGTGGATTTATATACCCACCACCCTTCTGGCGCAGCAGGACGCCTCCATTGGCGGCAAGGTTGCCGTAAATCTGCCCGAGGGAAAGAACCTGGTGGGACAGTTTTGGGATCCCAAAGCGGTGATTATCGACAGCCTTGTTCTGGGCACCCTTCCCATGCGCCAGATCAATGCGGGTTACATGGAATTTCTCAAACACGGCATGTTGAAAAGCGACGATCTTTACCAGCGCATTCTCCAGATGCCCGAGCAGCCCGACTGGACGCGTGAAATGGGGTTGTTGGCTGAGGGTTTGAAAGTTAAGGTTGAGGTGGTTCAAGAGGACCCCTTCGAAAAAAATATCAGGCGGCTCTTGAATTTAGGGCACACCTTTGGGCATGCCCTGGAAAGTTATACGGAGTACCGACAGTTTCTTCACGGGGAAGCGGTTGGTTTGGGTCTTATATTCGCCGGGCTGCTCTCCAGGCGTCTCGGCGGCGATTACGACTGGGGCGCCATGACCCGGGTTGTACGGGACCGCGTGCCCGATTTTGATCCCTCCACATGGGATGGTCAGCGCATTTTAGACCTGACCCTGCTCGATAAAAAGGGCGTCAAAGGCATTGTTTCATGGATAATTCCCTTCAAACCGGGTAAAGTAGAGATTGTGAAAGGGGTTGAGAGAGCCATTCTCAACGATGCGCTGGAAGAGTTCATCAGCCTCATGAGGTAGGCCTTATGCTTATTTTTCTACTATCGGCGGTTCTCCTGGTTCAAAGCCAGCAGGTAACCGAAGCCAGCGCCCTGGGCATGATGCTGAAGGCACGGTACGCCATGATTAGTGGAGATTATGAGCGAGCCCTTGCCCTGGCTGAAGAGGCCATGAACTGTGAGTCTCGCGCTGCGGACGCCGCCTTTTTGAGGGTAGAGATTCTTGAGGCCCAGGGAGATATGGAGCTGTTGCCTTCCATGCGCGGCCAGCGGATCTTGATACGGGCGCTCTCGGATTATTCCGAGCGCTTTACAGAGGATTACCGATTCCCAAGGATGTTGGGCGTTCTGGTGGTGAAACACCCCTCATGGGTTGTGACCCATCGGTTGAGTGAACCAGATCAGTATTTGAAAAAAGCCATTGCCCTGATGGGGGAGCCAACCGCCTCCAGCATCATTGAGGACCTGGCCGACACCTACTATCATTTGGGTCGATGGCGTCTGGTCAACATGAAGTATTTTGAGGCGTCCATCGCGTTTTCCCGTGTTTGCGAGCTTGAGCCCGAATCAACCTGGGCCTGGTACTATGCAGCGCAAAGCTCAGAGCGATCCCATCAGCTCCGCAAAGCGCTTGGCTATTACCAACGTTTCCTCAAGTCCGGCATCGTGGAGCCTTGGGGCAACCGACCACCCGTTGATCTTGACATCGCCCTGCTCGACCTTCAACTGAATCCCGGTCCCGCCTCCATGGAGAAAATGACCAGCCTCCTTAAAAGAGACGATTTAGACGCCGGGCAGGTCTATAGCGCGGCGGCTAGAATGGCGCGGCTGAAGGAATACGCCCTTGCTGCGGAGTTGCTGGCGCTGGTTCCCGCCGAGAAAAAGGGGTTGGATTATTACAATCTCTACAGCCAGATTCAGTTAGCGCTTCGCCATTACAACCACTACTTTGATAAGGTATTGATCCTTTTGGACGAAGAGCTGGATCGAAAGGTTCAGTTGCTCCTTGTTAATTACGCCATTGATGTCGCCCTCCTGACCGGGCGATACGAGGAACTCATTCATCTCGCCGACAGGTACGGGGGCGAACGAGACCTCATTCCTCGCCTGCCCTTATTCTCTGCTTTTGGAGATGTGCTCAGAACAGGAGAGTTGGATCGTTGGACTCGGGTCATTCAACGATACGGCAACCATCCCTTTGTGAAGCTCTGGTCTTCGGAGGCTGCCGCTAACGGTCTCAAAACCACAGCTCAAAGAGCCATAGTTCAGGCGTTTATGACCCAGCAAGACTGGAGCGGCGCCCTTGACTGGCTTGAGGCGAACACCGATGTGGGCCAACCGGATTCGGCTTTTAAAGAGGATCTTGCGGTGCTCTACGCCATGTCGGGCCAGTTCGATGATAGCTTCTCCATTTACGACCGTCTCTTGGCGCAAGATCCAAGCCGCATCGACCTTATGAACAATTACGGTTACTTCCTCTCTTTAAGGGGCGTCCGTCTGAATAAAGCCCAAACCTTGATCGAGTCCGCCTTGAGGAAGGAGCCTGAAAACGCGGCCTATTTGGACAGCATGGCCTGGGTCCATCATCTCCAAGGAGAACATGAAAAAGCGTTAATGTATATGGAGCGAGCCCTTGGCGACGATTCTACGGATCCCGAGCAAAATGAGCATATGGGAGATATTCTAGCCGCCCTGGGCCGCATGGAGGAGGCTCGCAGGCATTGGAGCGTCGCCATGGAGCACACCGATGATCGGTATCGGGAAATTCTTGAAAAATTGGATCCGTTGCCATGACCATGCTTCTACTTTTCCTCATGAGCCACCAACAGACCAACGGTCTTCTACGCGTGATATTTGACGTGGAAATCCAGACCAGTGAAAAGCAGTTTACCGCGGGATTGGCTCTTAACAAATGGGAGGATGACCGCTTCTCCATAAGCTGCCGTAAAATGCCGGGCGGCGCGTTCTTCACCTATTGGGCCATGCCCGATGAGGACTACCTCTTGTTTCCTCGGGAGAATCTGGCCTTTACAGGGCAGGGCTCTGGCGCTTTTGGACTTTTTCCCGGGGGACCCATCCTTACGCGAGAACAGTGGCTGGGACTGCTCGACGGCGCTCTCCCCAATGCGCTGGGCGATTTCCAGGTCATGGAAGAAGGCGAGTGGCGGGTGATGACCCAATCCAACAAGGCCTTTGTTATTCGATGGAAGGAGAAGACGCGATCTTATAAAAAGGTCTTCCGGCCCCAGGTTCTGGAACCCCGTAAATCCAAAGAGGTTCAGGAGTATGCATTGTCCCGGTTTGTGGATTTTTGGAATGGGGAAGAGGCGCATTGACGCCAATTAATGCGCCTACGTGGAGAGTTTGGAATGTCCGTTTTGGAGTGCCCGGCAAAGATCAATCTGTACTTAAGGCTTGTGTCCAAAAGACCTGACGGTTATCACGATATCGACACCGTCTTCCAGGAAATAGACCTTGCTGACACCCTTCATTGGGAGCCGGGCGGCTCGGACTTGAGCCTGGTCGTTGAAGGGGCGGATTTAGGCCAGCCCGAAGACAACCTGGTTTTGAAAGCTGCTCGGCTGTTCGCCAGGGAAACGGGCTTGGATGTTCGGGGCGCGTTCCGGCTGATAAAGCGCATCCCGGCTGGCGGGGGCTTGGGCGGCGGCTCCTCAGACGCCAGCGGCGCCTTGAAATTGTTGAATGATCATTACGGCTGCCCCCTGGATGTGTCGGCGCTTGCGGAATTGGGGAGCCGCCTGGGTTCGGACATTTCCTTCTTCTTATACGGCGGTCGTCTCCGCGGGACGGGGCGGGGCACGGACCTGGAGCAAACCGGATTCGAATGCAGTCTTGATTCCGGCTTCCTACTAGCGCCCAATTTTTCCATATCCACAGCGGGCGTGTATTCCGTCTGCCGCGTGCCTGAGGGACAAAGGCCTGCGCCGCGCCTGGGGGAAAACGATTTATTGGAGGCCGCCTTGGCGGTTTCCCCTGAAATGAAGCGGTTGTGGGAGGCCATGAAGCCCGTTTTTACAGATGGCGTTTTCTTCATGACCGGGTCTGGAAGTACGCTAGTGTGGTTGACGCATGGTTCTGGTTTAAATGCAGAACAGGCGAAAATCCTTGAGCTGGAAAGGGTTTATTGGACTCCATTTAGATTTTCTGCAAAAATTAGGAATTAAACTGTTGACTGAATCTCCATTTTCAGGCAATATACGCGGAGTGCAAACACGACATGTGATTTGCCGCTGTTTCAAAAACTGGACAGATCAAAAGTTATGTTGGGGAGTCGCCAAGCGGCAAGGCACCAGGTTTTGGTCCTGGCATTCGAGGGTTCGAATCCTTCCTCCCCAACCACTTTTTGGGTAGCGGGCCTCAGTTTCTGACAACGTAAGATCCGCGGTTAATTGAAAATAAAAATAAACGGTCAGGACATGCAGTCATGAATCCCCAATCAGGTGGAATGCTTTTGTTTGCAGGGAACTCAAACCCTGTGCTAGCCCATAAGATCGGCGAGGCGCTCAATCTCCCGCTCGGCAAGATGCAGTTGGGCCATTTTAAAGACGGGGAAGTGTCCTGTCAGATCGAAGAGAATGTGCGTGGTGAAGACGTCTTCATCATCCAGAGCACATGCAATCCAGTAAACAATAACTTGATGGAACTGCTGGTGATGTTGGATGCGTTCCGTCGAGCCTCTGCTGGTCGCCTTACGGCCGTGATCCCCTATTTCGGGTACGCGCGCCAGGATCGAAAAGACAAACCGCGTGTGCCTATTTCCGCGAAGTTGGTCGCCGATCTCCTCCACACAGCCGGAGCGGACCGTGTTTTGACCATGGACCTGCACGCCAACCAGATTCAGGGCTTTTTTAATATTCCCGTTGACCACCTCTACGCCGCAGCCGTCTTGATAGACGCCATACGTGAGATGGACCGGGATTTTGTTGTTGTTGCTCCTGACGCTGGCGGCGTGGAACGCGCTCGCGCTCTTGCAAAACGATTAAATAACGCGTCACTGGCTATTGTTGATAAACGCCGCGAACAGGCTAATGTTTCCAAGGTCATGCATATTATAGGAGAGGTAAAGGGCAGAGATTGCCTGATCTTCGACGATATCATCGACACCGCGGGAACCTTGACGCAAACCGCCCAGGCCTTGATGGACGATGGCGCGCGAAGCGTTTCGGCCGCCTGTTCTCACCCTGTTCTCTCAGATCCCGCCAATGAGCGAATCGAGAATTCTGTGCTCGACAAAGTCTTCGTTACAGACTCCATACCTCTGGAAGAAGGCAAGGTTTTCTCAGACAAGCTTGAGATTGTAACCGTTGCGGGCATGCTGGGCGAGGCCATTGAACGCATACACGAAGAGAGCTCCATCAGCTCTCTGTTTATTTAGAAACCATCTTAGTGGTTGTGACTTAAGGAGATTAAAGTGAGTATCCAGGATTTGGTTGTATACAGCAGGGAGAACCTCGGTAAAGAAGAAACCGGGCGCCTGAGAAAAAGAGGCCTCACCCCCTGTGTTGTTTACGGATTGGGTGGCGAGTCCAACCCTGTTTCCGTTGAGCCCAAGCTGGTCAACAGCGTCATTCGCTCAGAAAAAGGTCTGAACACGGTTTTGAATTTGCGTTTGCACGACACCGATCAGACTCGACACGTAATTATTAAATCAGTTGACCGTCATCCCGTGACGGATCGCCTGATCCACATCGACTTCCTGCGCATTGACATGGACAAGAAAATCCGTGTTGTTGTTCCTGTAACCATCGCAGGCACTCCCAAAGGCGTTGTACTCGGCGGTCACTTGACCATCGTTCGCCATGAGTTGGAAGTTGAATGTTTGCCTCAAGACGTTCCAGCAACCATCAAAGCTGATGCAACGCATCTGGACATGAACGAAACCCTGCGGATTGGCGATCTTCCTCAGTTTGACGGGGTTGAGTATGTTCTGGGTCCCAAGCGCGCTGTTGCGGTTGTTCATCCTCCTGAATCTGAAGCTGTGGTTGACGATGAGGACGATGAGGACGCGGCCACCGCTTAAGCGGGCGAGGCCTTTTGGATGAATGTACGTTTAATCGTCGGCTTGGGAAACCCCGGGCCGGATTATTTGGAAACCCGGCACAATGCCGGGTTTTTGTTGGTTGATCGCTTGATTAACCATTTTGGCGCAAGGGAGGCGCGGGCGGATGCCAGTCAACTTCTTTGGGTTGCTGAACAGGACGATACCAGAGTCTTTTTTATGAAGCCCATGACATTTATGAATTTGAGTGGTCGCGCAGTTGCCTCTTTTCTCCAAAAGCACCCTTTGGAGCCCCATCAGATGCTCGTCGCTTATGACGATGTGGCGCTCCCACTTGGGAAGATTCGTATTCGGCCGTCGGGCTCTGCCGGTGGTCAGAAGGGGATGAGGGATATTATTGAAGTGCTTGAGACCCGTGACATTCCACGGCTGCGAATTGGGGTGGACAGCTCACTACGAGGTGAGATGACCTTGCCCGAATTTGTTTTAAGTCCTTTCGGGGATGATGAGGCGCCTGTCTTGAGCAAGGTTCTCGACCTTGCGCTTCAGGCTTCCAAATCATGGCTGCATCAAGATATCGTGACGATCATGTCCGGCTTCAACGCCCGATCTCCTTTGGAAAACAATGACCAGAACCAATTAGATGGAGGGGAGAGTTGAGTACACAGACGCTTCTATATCTTTTTCCGCTTTCCGGGCTGGTAGCCTTGATCTTTGCCTATATCAAATCCGTGTCCATCAACAAGGAAGAGGTTGGCACGGATACCATGAGGGAGATTGCCGGTCACATTCGCGAAGGCGCGATGGCTTTTCTTGCACGTGAATACAAGGTCCTATCAATTTTTGTCCTGGCGGTAGCCATTCTACTCGCATGGCAAAACAGTGGTGACGCAACCACCAGTCCTTTAATCGCCATGAGTTTTATCGTCGGCGCATTATGCTCGGGCCTGGCCGGTTTCTTCGGCATGCGTATTGCCACATCGGCCAACGTTCGTACTTCCAATGCTGCCAGAACCAGTCTCAACAAAGCGTTGAGCATTGCGTTTGGCGGCGGCGCAGTTATGGGCATGTGCGTTGTTGGTCTTGGCATTCTCGGCCTTGGCCTGCTTTTGCTGCTGTTTTCAGTTGACGGTTTTAACATTCTCGGAGACGCGGAGCTTTCAAAAGTTGTTCGCGTTATTACTGGTTTCTCCATGGGCGCTTCTTCCATTGCGCTCTTTGCTCGTGTTGGCGGTGGTATTTACACCAAGGCTGCCGACGTTGGAGCTGACCTGGTAGGCAAAGTTGAGAATGACATTCCCGAAGATGACCCGCGAAACCCTGCTACCATTGCAGACAACGTGGGCGACAACGTGGGCGATGTCGCCGGAATGGGCGCTGACCTTTTTGAGTCCTACGTGGGCTGCATCATTGCCGCCATGGTGATCGGTTCTGCGGAGATCGCAGACGCCACTGGCGCTCTGAACTCCGTACTACTGCCTCTGTCTCTTGCAGCGGTAGGCATTATCGTTTCCATTATAGGCACCTTCTTCGTGCGCACTCAGGAAGGGGGCAACCCTCAGACTGCATTGAATATCGGCACCATCGGCGCTGCGATTCTCATGACCATTGTGTCCTACTTCATTATTGGTTTCTTCGCCAATGAGGGTTTCCAATTTGGCGAGAAGCTGGTTTCCAGCATGGACCTGTTCTGGGCAACCCTCGTGGGTCTGTTGGCTGGTCTTGCGGTTGGATTCACCACCGAACATTATTGCGCTAAGAATAAGGGGCCGGTTAACGAGATCGTTGACAGCTCCAAAATGGGACCTGCTACCAATATCATTGCTGGCCTGGGCGTGGGAATGCGTTCCACTGCGCTGCCTCTGATTTACATCGCAGTCGCCATTTATGTTTCTTATGAATTGGCTGCCGTATACGGTATCGCCATCGCTGCCTTTGGCATGCTTTCCACTACCGGCATTCAGCTGGCGGTTGACGCATACGGTCCCATTGCGGACAACGCTGGCGGCATCTCTGAAATGGCCGAGCTTCCTCCCGAAGTTCGACACAGAACAGATAAGCTTGATGCCGTTGGAAATACCACGGCCGCTATTGGAAAAGGCTTCGCCATTGCTTCAGCCGCGCTCACCGCATTGTCGCTCTTTGCGGCCTTCCGCGCAGCGGTCATGGCGAAAACCGGTCAGGATCTGGTTTTGGACATCACGGATCCCAAAATCACGGTTGGCCTTTTCATCGGCGGCATGCTACCCTTCCTCTTCTCAGCCATGGCTATGAAAGCGGTTGGTTTGGCTGCCAATGAAATGATTGAAGAGGTTCGTCGTCAATTCCGCGAAATCCCAGGTCTTCTCGAAGGCAAGGCAAAGGCTGAATACGCCAAGTGCGTAGACATTTCCACTGCTGCTGCTATTCGTCAGATGATCGTTCCTGGCTTGCTCGCTGTACTGGCTCCTGTTCTTGTTGGCTTCCTCGGCAGCCCTGAAATGTTGGGCGGCCTTCTGGCTGGCGCTACAGTAACAGGCGTACTCATGGCGATCTTCATGTCCAATACAGGCGGCGCCTGGGACAACGCCAAGAAGCAAATTGAAGAAGAAAACAAAGAGATGGTTGATGGCGTTCAGATCAGCGGCAAGGGCTCTGAAAAGCACAAGGCTGCTGTGATTGGCGACACCGTTGGCGACCCCTTCAAGGACACCGCTGGACCCTCTCTCAACATCCTGATCAAGTTGATGTCCGTTGTTGCGGTTGTCATCGCGCCCCTTTTAGGGTAAAATAATCCGTTTTTGTCCGGACGAACCTGGATGGGTTCGTCCTTTTCTTCGTAAGGTGTTGGCTTTTCAAGCCCGCCTTATGAATTTCCAGGAGTTTAAAAAAGATGAGAAGTTATGAATCAATGTTCATCACACCGCCTTCATTGGCTCCCGAAGCTTATGATCGCCTGTTGGGTTCTTTCGAAGAGATCATCACCAACGGCGGAGGCGCTGTATCCAACACCGTAAAGTGGGGCCGTCGCAGCCTTGCCTATGAGGTGCAGAAGTTTAAGGACGGGATCTACACCATTTTTGAATATGATGGTCCCAACGATCTGGTTAAAGAACTGGAGCGTCGTTTCAAGTTGAACGACTCTGTTCTCAAGTTCATGACCGTGAAAACCGAGCGCAAAGCCAAGCTCGAAAACAAAGGCAAGGCAGCGCGTCAGGCCAAGCAAGAAGCAAAAGCTAAAAGACGCGGCTCCAAGTCCGAAGATCGCAGAGACGATCGCAGAAGATCAGATGAGCGGAGAGAAGGATGAGCGAAGTAAATCAGAACGCTGAAGCAAAACCCGAAGGCGGAAGCCCCAGGCCTTCAAGCGGTCAGGGACGCCCTGCCTCAAGCGCAGCCGGACGACCCGGCGGCAGCGGCCCCGGTGGTCCTCGCGGACCAAGACCTGGCGGACCTCACAGAGGCGGTCCTGGCGGAGGACCCGGCGGCCCCGGCGGTCGTCCCCGTCGTCGGTTTTATTACCGCAAGCGCAAGTTCTGTAAGTTCAGAGCTGAGAAGATCGATTTCATCGACTATAAAGATGTCGAACTTCTGAAGAGTTTTATTCCCGAGCGCGGCAAGATTGCGCCCCGTCGTCAGACAGGCACAAGCGCCAAGTTCCAACGCATGTTGGCGAAAGCCATCAAGCGTGCGCGTCATATGGCGCTTCTGCCCTATCGCGCAGATTGATTCCTCGCCGCGGGCGTGGTTTCATTTTTATTCATAGCTTCCCGTGAGGGTGTCATCAATCGATCTACGGTTTTTGGCATCCTCGACGGAAGGTCCCGGTTCAATTAGAGCCAGAGGAGTCGGCAGAGTTGAATCAAAAGCAGCAAGATGGCAATCAGGTTGAAGCATCTCAGACGTTTCGGAATTGCGCATTGACGTGGTTGGTTCCGGGTCTTGGATATTGGTTCCTTGGGCGTAAAAAGTCTTTTTACATCGTGTCCGGCTGCTTGTTTGCCGCTGTTCTGATGGGTGTTTTTCTGGGAGGCGACGCCTTTCCCCTTTCAGGGGAGGGCCGGTTGCGTTCCATTGGATCGTTATGTCAGGCTGGCATGGGGCTGCCCTATGTTCTCATTAAGTCTTTTATGTCCCGGGGCACGCCGCTCAGCCTCACCTATGACTATGGCACCAACTACTTCTTAATTGCGGGCATGCTTAATTGGCTGGCAGTGATGGATGTCTTCGACATTTCCGTGAGACGAAAATGAGTCAGGTTGTTATCTACAAAGGGATCATGGTGGAACCGGTTGAGAGGGTTGGAGACAGCATTAGGGTGAGAACTCGAAATGCTGGCGACGCCCAGAAAGCCGGGTTGCCATTTAAAGAGCTTGAAGGCGGGGCCGCTATTTTTGAAGGCCTTGCTCCTGAAAGTGAACTGGTTCCCGTAAACAGTTAAATTCTTGTGGACCGCGTGTCCAGGTCGTCATCCCCAGAAGTTGACGTGGGCTTTCTACCGACCCTACCGATTCCAGGTAGGATTTTTCATTTGGAGGTCGTGCTTTGACGAGGCATGTTACCATAATCGGAGGGGGCCTTGCTGGTTGTGAAGCCGCGCACCAATTAGCGCGTCGAGGCTTTTCCGTCACCTTGCACGAAATGCGGCCTCAGGTCGAAACGCCTGTTCACAAGACCGATGGTCTGGCGGAGTTAGTTTGCTCAAACTCTCTAAGGTCCGATGATTACTTTCATCCTGTCGGTCTGCTAAAGCGCGAAATGAGCGCTTGGGACTCCTTAATCATTCGAGCCGCTCGCGAAAGCGCTCTGCCTGCCGGATCCGCTCTGGCCGTAGACCGCGAGGCATTCAGCGCCTATATTGGCAACGCCATTTCCGAGCAAGGCAACATTCAGCTCATCAGAGAGGAATGCCCCGAAATTCCCAAAGATGGGCCTGTGATTATCGCATCGGGTCCTCTTACCTCTCAAGCCCTGTCGAATGATCTCTACGGTTTTCTTGGTGATTCCGCCCTCTATTTCTACGATGCTATTGCACCAGTTGTTGAATATGACTCCTTGAACATGGATGTAATATTCGCTCAGTCAAGGTACGATAAAGGCGGCGGCGCTGATTATCTCAACATTCCTCTTACTGAAGCGGAGTACGCAGCTTTTCATGAGGCGTTCGTGAACGGAGAGCGGGTTGGGGCCAAGCCACACGAGAAAATGATTTATTTTGAAGGTTGTTTGCCTGCTGAGGTGATGGCCGAACGTGGTGTGGATACACTGCGATTTGGACCGATGAAGCCGGTGGGGCTTGTTGATCCCAGAACCGGTGAACAGCCCTATGCCGTGATTCAATTGCGCCAGGACAATTACGCCAAATCCCTTTGGAATCTGGTAGGATTTCAGACCCAATTGAAATGGGGAGATCAAAAGCGGATTTTTCGAATGTTGCCCGGCATGGAGAATGCGCGCTTCGTGCGCTATGGGATGATTCATCGCAACACCTTTGTGAACAGCCCAAAACATTTGGAATCTACCTTCTCCTTCACAAAATGCCCAAGGGTGTTTCTGGCCGGCCAGATTACTGGCGTAGAAGGGTATGTAGAGTCTGCCGCTTCAGGGCTCATGGCGGCTGTCCATATGGCCCGTTTCCTGGATGGCAAGAATCCATTGCCTTTTCCACCGGAGACTGCCATGGGCTCTTTGGCTCATTATGTGTCTTTTTCCGGTCACGCTTCTTTTCAGCCCACCAACATTAATTTTGGCATCATGCCTGGAATGAAGGTTAGAAGGATGAAAAGAAGAGAGAAGCGCAAGCTCTATGTTCGTCGGGCGTGGAAGGAAATGGAAACCTATGCGCGTAGTGTTGGAGAACCTATTGAGGTTCCTCAGGAGCCCGTTGATTAGGGCCGTCTCCATGGAATTTGCCTGTGATGGAATCCTTTGGTTCCTTCCGAACGTTTAAGGCTCTGAGTTTTAAAATTAGCGAGAACCCATTGTTCTCCTAATTGCGATAAGTCATTAGGGTCTTTATTTTGCACCCTACATTCGTTATGCTATTAAATTCCGATTGCGCGAGGCTGATTCGTTTCGGCACATTACCGTCAGGTTAAGCGAGGTTCCAAATGACCGATCAAAATCAACAATTACCGCCCCGCAGGCTGCATCCGCCCAGGCCTCCGGGCAGAAAACCTCGCAAAAAGAAAAGCGTGCTGCTTCCTTTGTTGATCATCGGAATCATTGGACTGGTATTTGTTTTTATCTTTGGCTCTTTGTTTTTGTTTTTCATGTTTAAAGAGCCCGCCCCAGAAAAGGCCGCCAGAGGCACTGTTCTCAGCCTGAAATTAGAAGGACAGATTACCGAATACGCTCCGGCAAATCCGTTTGAGCTTTTGATGGGCAAGCCTGTTTTTCATTTCAATGATTACCTGGGCCTTATTGATAAAGCGGGGAAAGATCCAAAAATCGAAGGCATCCTCTTGAATGTGGGCATTACTGGTTTGGGGTGGGCGCAGGTTGAAGAATTGCGTGAAGCGCTTACCACCTTCAAAGAATCGGGAAAGTGGATTGTCGCCCGTGGCGGACTATGGCAAGAACGAGAGTATTTCCTGGCTTGTGTGGCGGACGAAGTGTACATGAGTTCCCAGGGGTTGTTGAACCTGGATGGTTTCATGGCCAGCACCAGCTTCTATGGAGATGTGCTCAAGAAGTACGGATTGGGAATCCACGTTGAGGCGGTTGGCGAGTACAAATCCATGGCCGATGGCTATCGTTACAACCAGATGACGGAACCGGTTCGCGAAATGATGACCGCGCTCCTGGAAAGCAGGGAGCAGGTTTTCATAGAGGCCGTGGCTAAAAGTCGAAACCTAGAGGAGCAAGCGGTTAAAGATCTTCTGGACACCTCCATATTTGAAGTTGAGGCGGGTCAAAAGGCCGGGCTGTTGGATGGCGCGCTTTATCGGGATGAAATTACCCAGCTGCTCGAGGAGAAGGTTGGCTCTGATACATTGAACCTGCTGGAGTACGACAGATATTGGAGACCACAACACGCTTCTGGCTCCGGAGATGGCGTTGCCGTGATTCACGCCTCTGGCGCTATTGGTTCCGGTGAAGCAGAAAAGGGACTTTTTGGCGGGACCCGTATTGCAGCAGAAAATTTTATCAGAGATATCAGAGCAGCTCGGAATAATTCGAGGGTCAAAGCCATCGTCATTCGAATAGATTCTCCCGGCGGCGAGGTGCTCGCCAGCGACGAGATCTGGCGTGAGATCATGATAACCAAAGAAACGGGTTTGCCGGTTTTTGCCTCCATGGGGAATGTCGCAGCATCTGGCGGCTACTACATGGCAATGGCCTGTGATCGCATTTTTGCCTCGCCCACGACCATAACCGGGTCCATTGGGGTTGTGGCAATGCGATTTGATTTTGAAAAATTGTACGAGCAATTCCTCGTTAATGTGGAGGTGGTTAAAACCTCTCCCAGCGCAGACTTTTTCGCACCTGCCCGGGCTTTGACCGAGCAAGAGATTGAAGCTTTCCACGAACGAACGCTTACCTCTTATCGTTCTTTTGTCACCAAAGCATCCACTTGCCGAAAATTGGAGTATAATGAACTCGAACGCGTAGCCCGAGGTCGTGTCTGGAGCGGCGCGGACGCCCTGAGTCATAAATTGATTGACGAATTGGGTGGCTTGAAAGAGGCTATTCAAGCTGCGGCTGACGAAGGCGGGCTGGACCACTTTCAAGTTATTCGTTATCCCATGGAAGACAATTCCTGGGGTTTCCTTCCCGGAGGCATGAACGCTGAAAGCAAGGTCATGGAGCAACTGGATCCCTTAATTCCCGATGAAGTGCAGTACCTGGGCAATTTTTCATCTGGTAAAGGTGAGATACAGCTCCTGGCTATTTCACCCTATCATCTAGACATCGATTAGTTCCTGAAACCTTTTTCAGGATTCAATACGGAGAACAGGTCTGAATTTATGATTGGTCAAAACGAAGAAACATCCAAACTCAAGGCATTTTTTCAAGAATACCGGGCTGAAATCAAGTTCGTATCCACTTTCATCATTGGGCTGGTTGTGGCCTTTATGCTGGTGAACAATAAATGGGTGTCGGATAACGTCATTGATCGCATTACTGAAGCCGAAACTTTCGTCGCTTCGAAAGCGCTCAATATCATGGGATTTCCCAACCGTCAGGATAAGGCGTTTCTCTCTAGCGCCAACGATAAGTTTTTCCGGATGGAAGTGCGCAACAACTGTAACGGCGTCTACGAGTCCATCGTTTTTCTCATGGCGTTTATCGCCATCCAAATACCCTGGCGACGGAAAATTGGTTGGATGTCTTTTGGCTTTTTTCTTTTTCATGTCATAAATGAATTGCGTCTCATCTCATTGTTCATTATCGGCCGAGATTACTCAGCTAAAACCTTCGTCTTTTTTCACGAGACCTTCTGGAACTTTGCCTTGGTCATCCTTACTCTCGCGATATTCATTTTTTGCGCCTATCAAGTAAGCAAAGCGCCTTCCGGCAACCTGGAAACACCGCTTAGGGAAGCGGATGCGAAATGACACGGGATGAACTTTACGCTCACCTGCCCCAGCTAATCCGTAGATTGTTCACCTACGGATTGGGTTCCGCTGTCCTGTTCTTTGTGTTCTGGTACATGGGCGGGCATAACCTTTGGGGGCATTTTCTGGGAGCATGTCTTAAGCTGACCGCCTTTTTCTACGATCTTCGTTTTCAACCCGGAACTGCTGAATCGGCATCCATTCTGCATCATATGGTGATAGAGGGCGGTCCTCCTGCTGGCATCGACCTTGAGTTCAAAATCAACCTTTTAAGCGCTCACATGGTGGAAGTAATTACCTTGCTGGCTATGTGGCCCTCGGCAAATAAAAAGGAATTCTTCAGGTTGGCTTTCTGGTGTCTGGCATGCACGGTCCTGTATCAGACCTTCAATGTTCTGGTTCAGCTCCATGTCCAAGAAATCGGACCCAAGTTGGCGACTCGCTTTGAGGTTATGTGGGAGTGGGATGGCTCCTGGTGGTATGCATTGGTGAAGAAAGTCTCCAATTTCGATAAATTTATCCTTCGTTATTGGGCTGGTTTTCCCATTTTCCTTTGTGCGCTGGTCCTCAATTACTTTACCACCAAAAAAAGCGCAAACCCAATGCCCGGCAAAAAAAAGAACTAGAATAAAACGCCAAAGTGCGTTATTTCTATAGTAGAGCCGAATCAGAAACCCAAGTGGGGGAATCATGACAGAGTTATACCAACTGGCGCCTGAACCAATTGAGATCGTCACTGCTTCCAAGCGGTTCCGCATGGATTGCGAAACTCCTGTGTCCCTTTATCTGAAGGCCGCCATGGAAAAGCCCTATGGTTTTATCCTGGAGAGTGTTGACCATGGCGAGCACTCGGGCCGTTTCAGTTTTATTGGGTGGGACCCCATTTTGCGTCTTTTTTACGAGCCTTCAAGACTTGTTTTTACTGGCGCAATTTCCGGGGAGCTACAAACGGAAAAGCCCATTGACAGTTTGAAGAACGTACTCAATTGCATCAAGATGTTGGACGAGCAAACCATTCCCAACGCGAAGGGCGGCCTTGTGGGTCATATCAGCTACGACGCCATACGTCTTGTTGAGGATATCGGGCCGATGAAGCCAACGCATTCCCCCTGGCTTGATTTTATGATGCCCCGTTGCCTTCTAATTCTCGACCACTTAAACCACATCGTCACAGTCCTCTGCCATCAGGTTGTTAAAGGAGACGAGGGTCATGCACGCGACCTTGCTGGGCACAGGTTGAGTGAGGTTTTGGATAAGATCCGTACTTTCAGCGTTACAAGCGCGGCCACTGAAATTCATGACCAACCTGCCTCCATGGACGGTTGGGAGTCCAACTTAAGCCAAGAAGCCTTTTGTGAAATGGTGAATAAAGCCAAGCAGCATATTGTAGATGGCGATATTTTTCAGGTTGTATTGTCGCGAGCAGTCAGGCGAAAATTTTTGGGAAACCCCTTCGAGATTTATCGCGTGTTGCGCATGGTGAATCCAAGCCCGTATATGTATTATTTAAAACAAGACGAACGGGTAATTGTTGGTGGGTCTCCTGAGGCTCTTGTCACTTTGGATCACGGCGTATTAACCACAAAACCCATTGCTGGCACGCGTCCCAGGGGCAAGGATCTTCAGGAGGATCTGGCATTAGAGCAGGATCTGCTTACAGATGAGAAAGAAGTTGCCGAACATGTCATGCTGGTGGACCTGGGCAGAAATGATCTGGGAAGAGTTTCCCGTCCTGCGTCGGTAACCGTTCCCAGGTTTATGCAAATCGAGCGTTACTCTCATGTGATGCATATTGTGTCAGTGGTGCAATCCGACCTGGACGAAGGGCTTCACGCCCTGGACGCCATGATGAGCGTGTTTCCTGCTGGCACTCTGTCGGGCGCTCCTAAAATTAGAGCCATGCAGATTATTAACGATTTTGAACCTGAAGCCAGGGATGTATACGGCGGCGCTATTGGATTTCTCGATTTTTCTGGGAACATGGATTCCTGCATCGCCATTCGAACCGCTACCGTTGAGGATGGCATTGTTCGAGTTCAAGCAGGCGCAGGCATTGTTGCTGATTCCGTTCCACAATCCGAATTCGATGAGACAACTCATAAAATGATGAGTATGGTCACGGCTGTAGAAAAAGCAATGGGGATTTCTAATCGGCGGGGATCCGAAGAAGGGGGCCGTTCATGATTTTAATGATCGATAACTACGACTCATTCACATTTAATTTGGTTCAGTACCTGGCTTCTTGTGGAAAGGAGATCCAAACTATCAGGAATGACGCGCATTCGGTTGAAGAGATATTGGAAATGAAGCCGGAGGCCATTGTCATCAGCCCAGGTCCAGGAAGACCGGAAGACGCTGGCGTTTGCATTGATTTAATTAAAGCGACGCCTGCCGATTTGCCCGTGTTTGGCGTTTGTCTTGGCTTTCAGGCTATGACGGTCGCCTATGGCGGTGATGTGGTGCATGCGCCCTATCTCATGCATGGCAAGACCTCTGAGATTTATCACGATGGCAAGGGCGTTTTCACTGGAATGCCGAAACCCATGAAGGCCACCCGTTATCACTCTCTAATCGCTCGGAGCGACACGCTTCCGGATTGTTTTGAAGTAACCGCGCGTACAGAAGACGATCTGATCATGGGCATCAGGCACAAGGATAAGCGCATGGAAGGGGTTCAGTTTCATCCCGAGTCCTACCTCACCGAATGTGGTCTGGAGATGATTCGAAATCTTGTTTGATTTTTTAGGTTGAAAAATATCGGCTTATTTATCAAAAGGGATTCGGTCAAGATGGGTTGTGCTCTTTCAATTCACTGGTTTTCAGCCCATTGCAACCTGCATATCCCCTTTTTTTCGACGCTCGCATGGCTTGATTCCAGCCTGCTAACTGGAATCTGGTCAAATATCCTCAGCACGACGCACAATCTTTAGGTAAAATACATAGGGCCGAATTAGGTTTGAGGGGCGGATGAAACACCAGAACTTTGGATTGATATATAATATTTTCAGGGTCATTCTGTATCCATGGATCAGTCGGGTTTCTATATTGAATCCCAAGCTTCAGGAGATTTCTGGCCTCGATAAGAACAGTCAGGTCATTTTCGTTGGTCAAAGTGCTTCCTTTATCGATCTCCTTATTGTCAACGATATACTGAAGCGTAAGGGCTTGAAGCCCATTAAGTTCACTCATGGAATCAATCCATTCCTCATTCTGCCCTTTGTCAAAGCATTCAGATCGTGGTCTTCCCGTTTGTTTATGAATGAGGAGGAACGTTTAAATCTTGAAGTAGAAGACCTTATGGCTCAGGCAGACCAAGGAGAAAATGGCATCGTCTTTCTAAAAAGGCGGGTAGGTTTGTTTGGCGGCAGCACCCTGTTTTTTCGAGGTTTTTTTGGGCAATTGACCAAGAATTTGGAAGGTCGTTCCAAAGCAGTTTGTCTCACGCCCACCTCCGTATTTTTAACTCGCGCCAGGAAGAAAAACGTAAAACGAACAACCTTTGACATCTTTTTCCGCTCCTATGATATGCCAGGTCGGGCTCGAAAACTCATGCAGCTATTCTTCAACCACCAAAAGGGCGGTGTCGTTTTCTCCGAGCCCATCAACCTGACCCGAATCGCCGATCAATTCGAAGGCCAGGGTCGGCAAGTTAGAGATAAGCGTTTGCGCTGGGCGCTTCTTTTTCATCTCAACAATGAGGATCGCGCCTATCGTGGACCAAACAAGCGGAGCAAGGAGAAAAAGGTCCGCAAGATTCTCAATGAAAAGAAGCTGAATGAAGAGCTTGCAAAGGTCGCGACACGAACCAATCGCCCGTTGGAAAGCGTTACAAAAGAAGCGGATCGCATTCTTCATGAAATTGCATCGGACACAAGCGAAAGAGTGATTAATATCCTGAGGATTCTCTTCGATTTCGTTTGGGCTAGAACTTTAGAAGGCCTTGATGTGCATCAGGAGGATTTGGATAAAATTCGTGAGTTGAACCGGCAGGGTCCAGTGGTCTATCTACCCTGTCATCGCAGCCATGTTGATTATCTGGCTGTCGCCCACCTTTTTGAGAAAAAAGGTCTGCACTATCCTCGATTCGCTGCAGGAGACAATCTTTCCAAATGGCCCTTGGGTCCAATCCTTCGTAGAGCTGGTGCTTTTTTCATTCGGAGAAGCTTCAAAGGTGAGACCGTTTTTCCCCTTGTTTTTGACGCCTATGTCCGTCACCTGTTGAGAGAGCGTCATGTCCTCATCTTCTTCATGGAAGGGGGGCGTTCTCGCACTGGAAAATTGCTGCATCCCAAACTGGGCATGATGGGCATGGTTTTCGACGCCTGGCGGCAAGGGGTGGTTAAGGACTTGCCCCTGGTCCCTGTGACGATTGACTACGGAAAAGTGTTTGAAGGACAAGCCTATTTACGGGAAAAGGGTGGACTGGATAAAGAAAAAGAAAATCTGGCGTCGGTCATCAAATCGGGAAAGGTGCTTAAGAAAAAGCACGGCGTTTTACGTTTGAGATTTGGCGATCCCATTTTCTTATCCGATTATGTTGAAAGTGAGGGTCATACGCGCGACAGCCTCGGCTTCAAAACCAAATTGCCATTTCTAAATAAATTGAGTTACCGGGTTTTGAACGAAATCAATAATCAGGTAACACTCACAGCAGGCAACATCGTTGCGGGCCTCCTCCTTGGCAATCCGAGGAGAGGCATGGCTTTTTCCGAGTTAAAGGCCTTATTTGTTCTTTCGGTCCGGCATTTCCGCCATCGCAAGGTGGAGCTGGCCTTCACCGAGAAAAAGCTGGACATCGCTTTGGAAAATGCCCTCGCCACTTTTGTGGGTTGGGAGACTTTGGTCAGGGTTAAGGTAAGCGGGGAAGAGGTGGTCAATATTCCGGAAGCCAAACGAAGCGAAATGGAATATTACAAAAACAACGGCCTCCATTTCATTCTGGATATGTCCTTGTTCTGTATGGCATTTGTCTATCTCGATCCCAGTGATCGCACCCTGGGGAAAATTTATGAGTTTGCTCGTAAAATCTATGAAATGATTGAGGTTGAATTCCTGTTCCTAGAAACCTATCCCACCATGGAAATGATGGAGAGCGTGCTCAAAGCGCTGGAAACCATTGACGCGTTGAAAGTTGAAAATGATCAGATTTTCTTCGGGGATTATGATATCGGTCGAAATCTGGTGAAGATAAACGCACATATGCTATTGAACTTTTTGGAGTCCTACTTTGCAATGGCCGAGATTTTATGCGACATGGAAGACGAACACCAGGTTGATAGGAACCAATTACTAAAACAATCGATGGACAAGGCAAAGCTGCTATATGCGGTAGGCACGTTGAGACGCATGGAGTCTGTGAATCATGTCTCATTTACCAATGCCCTGACACTTTTCAGCAATAAGGGTTGGATTCGTATGCGGAAAACCAAAAACGAAAAGCATCCCCAGGTCCAGGTAAACAAAGATAATCGAGCAGCATTTGAAGATGCAAAAAATACACTTTATCAATGGATTAACCGCCTGAATTGATTTTAGTTAAAATGAAATGGGTTATCACATGAAAAAGAATAGGACGTCCGGCAGCCAACAGAAATCCGGTCTAAAAAAGCAAACAAGCGAAAGCCTTGAGTTTCCTTCCATCCTCCAGTTCTTTGCTTGTAAAGCTCGCACGGAAGAAGGCCGGTCCTGTATCCTGAAGTTGGACCTCATGAGTCATCAGGATCAACTGACACATTACCGTATGTTGGACCAGTGGCTTGTGTACTTGGATGACTATGGTCCAATTAATTTTCCCGAGATACCCTCTGGGGTCATGTTTGAGCGTCAACCTTTGCTTGACCCATACGACGCCATTGAGCTAAAGCTCTTGCGAGATTTTTTGCTTTTTCTCAGACGGTTATTAAACCAGGAACAATTGGCGTTCGCCCGTCCAGGTCTGGAAAGAGATCCGGAATTAGAAGCCCTGACTGTCCGGCTGGAACGTTTGTTTAAGCCCGATGGATCATGGCGAGAAGATATTTCCCCCCGCTATGCATCGCTCATTCGAGATTACGAGCGGACCGAAACCAATCTTGATCAGATGCTGAACGGCTTGTTACGGCGGAATGGGGAGTTTTTGAACGAGCAGATTGTCTTTGAACGCAACTATCGCAAGGTTTTGGCGGTAAAACAAAATTTCAGGGGCAAAGTGCGTGGCATTCTTCAGGATTACAGCTCTTCCGGCAGCACTGTTTATATTGAGCCTGAACAAACGGTAGGTTTGCAGAATGATTTAACCCGGATTCAGGCTGAAATTCAAGAGGAACTCTGGCGCATTCGTTGCGATGTTTCTCAAGCCGTCATCGCCAAAGCTGAGTTGGCGGAACAAGTTGCCCCCGCGATGGCGCGCATGGACATGATGCAGGCTCTGGCCTTGACAGGGAAAGAGACTGGTTGTATTCCTGTTTGCCCCAATAAAAATCGCGAACTTCACTTGCTAAACGCTCGCCATCCTTATTTGGATGAGAGGTTTGCCAGCCTGCGGTTGGCTGTTTTCAAGCAGAAAGACAAAAACCGCATGGTTCCCTTTTCCCTGAGGCTCGACGAAACCCTTCGTGGTCTTGTTATTTCAGGCGCCAATACAGGTGGCAAAACTGTTACTCTTAAAACTACAGGGCTTGTGGCATGGATGGCCAACAGCGGATTACCGGTTCCTGTGGACGAAGGCAGTTGCGTGCCATTTTATAAAACCATCGTTGCAGATATTGGCGACCATCAATCACTGAGTCACAATCTTTCTACTTATGCTTCCCACCTGGCTGGTATGAAGGAAATTCTCGAAGAGCGAGGCGGTGATACTCTGGCTCTGCTCGACGAACTTGGCAGTGGCACCGATCCACAAGAAGGAAATGCGCTTGCCCAGGCCATGATTGAGGAGATGATGGCGTTAAAATTCCACCTGCTCACTACAACCCACCAGCAGATTCTTTGCACCCTTGCCCTGAATCACCCCAACCTAGACAATGGGTCTATGGTGTTTGATCCAAAGCAACTCAGGCCCACATTTCGGTTTAATCAGGGCGTACCGGGCCGGTCTCACGCTTTGGACACGGCCTCCAATTCCGGAATGCCGGATTCCGTCCTTCTCCGTGCCCGGCAATTGATTGACGATCATCAAGTTGATATACAGGCTGCAATTCAGAAGTTGCAGGAACAGCACAAGTTATTGCGAAAGCAGGAGCAAAAGCTTCGCCGAGAAGAGCTTCGCATGCACCGTCGCGCCAAAGACGCCCGACAAGAAGGCGAGGATTTAAAGAGACAAAAGGCCGCCTTAAAAGACGACGCCAGAAAGCGCATGGGCCGGACCATTGAAAAAGCTGAAAAAGAATTGAGGGGGCTGCTTTCTGAAATCAAAAGCCAAAAACAACGCAAGACGGCAGTTCAGAAATTCAGTATGGCCCGCAAGGAATTGATGGAGCCCCTTGGCCAACCGGAAAAGCTGCCTGAAGTAGAAGTCACCCCTTCTGAACTTGAACCGGATAAGTGGAAGCCGGGCGACAAGGTATTCTTAAAAAACTGGCTAAAAGAAGCAGAGCTTCAGGCCGTTGATCGAAAAAAGGCTCGTGTCGATTTTCAGGGAAAAACCATCACACTGTCGGTGAGCGATGTAATTCATCTCAAGCAAAGCCAGCGTTCTCAAGTCGAAGACGCCCGGGTAATGGAGCATTTGGACGACGATGGAGATGACGCGTTGTCAGTAGAGTTGAGACTGTTGGGCTGGCGGGTAGAGGATGCATTAATCGAATTGGACCAGACCATCGACAGGGCTATGAGGAAAGGCGTTCCCTTTCTCAAGATTATCCATGGTCACGGATCGGGAGCTTTAAAAAGTGCAATACGGGATGCCTTGCGCAAGCATTTTGCTCGTAACAGCTTTGAAGTGGATATCGATATCAAGAATGATGGTGTAACCGAATTGCGCTTTCAGATGTAATCATAGAATAGAATCGATGTTTGAAGATAAGGAGCCGGGCGCATGACGCCCGACTCCTGAGTCCAGATTAGCGGTTTCCAC
>JBNKOV010000009.1:0-24430 GCA_050294955.1 Holophagae bacterium | reverse complement strand
CGATGTATTTCCCAAGCGGCATCGCTACCTCCACTTTGAGACCAGTGTTCAGGGCATTATGAATCTTGCCGATCACACCATGCCTGTTTTGGAATATATTGGGATCATGTGTCAGGGTGTCAGGGGCTTCTGTCAGCCCGAAAAGGTGGTGCTGGGCGGTCTTGGCAGTTGTACCCTGCTGAATGTGCTAGGCGCTGCCTGGGCCAAAAGCGCTCAGATTCTTACAATTGAGTCTAGTGAACGGGTGTTCCAGATTGCTCGGCGCTTTTTTCGGCTTGATCCCAACGCTCGAGTTCTACTGGGCGATTTCAGGGAGGAGATGGAGTCCAGGCGCATTTCGGATTTGGATCTGGTGATGGTGGATTGTTATTCGGCCATTTCCATTCCCCATCATCTCACGACCCTTGAGTTTATGTACTTACTGGAAAAGAAGCTTAAGCCAGATGGCATGGCTGTATTCAATCTGTGGAGTCCCAGTTGCAATAGGATATGCACCCATCAGATTCGCACGATCCTGGAAGTGTTTAAGGAAGTGGCGGTGGTTATGTGTCGCGAGGATGAGAATGTGATTCTCTTTGCCCGCAATAATCACTGGACTCAATGGCCGCCTTCTATTCAGTTTAAGGGTCTGGAATATCCTCTTATGGCAATTTCCTTAAGCGATAAAACGACCTGGCCGGATTTTCTTTGGGACGGTCGCATCATTGAAGACGCCAACACCGGTGAAATCTTTGAATCTCCCGGTTACGATTTCTAGGGGCGCTGCTTGGGCTATTCTCCTTTGAATGCTGCTGCCATGTCATCGTAAAAGGTTGGGTAGGTCTTGGCTACGCATTGAGGGTCGCGTATTTGCACGCCTCCAAAGGCCAGGCCCAATAAGGCGAAGATCATGGCCATTCGGTGATCGTCTTCCGGATTGAGCAGGGCTTCTTTATCAGGCGCGCCGGGGTAGATTTTCATCCAATCGCGACCCGACTCCATTTTCAGGCCCAGGGCGTCGAAGGCGGCCTGTATGGTGGCGATGCGGTCACATTCCTTGATTCGCATATTATAGACGTTGCGGATCATGGTTGGCGATGAGGCGCGCGTCGCCACAACGGCCAGGGTCGGCGCTACGTCGCTCATGGTGTTCATGTCCACATCGACGCCCTGAAGGGGCGCTGCGGTGATCTTTACGCCGGATCCCGAACGGGAAACCCCTGCGCCCATTTGTCTGAAAATATCCAGCAGGCCAAAATCACCCTGATGACTTTTTTCCGGTACGTCGGAAACAATGACCTCGCCGCCAACCATGAGCGGCAGGGCAAACCAGTAGGACGCAGTGGAGGCGTCTGGCTCCATGCAAAGATCGGAGGGACGATAGCGCTGGTCTCCCTTAATGGAGAAAACCCTGAAATCTGGATCAGGCTCCACATGCACGCCCATTTGGGCCATGCAGTCCAAGGTCATTTCTACATAGGTTCTACTCACCAGTGGTCCCGAAATCACAATTTCACTATCGCCAGGCAGGAGCGGCAAGGCCATGAGCAGGCCCGACAAATACTGCGAGCTGCTGTCTCCCTTAATGGTGACGCGACCTGGCTGCATGGGGCCTTTAATTTGCAGCGGTGGATAGCCCTCTTCGCCGGCATAGGTCACAGAGGCGCCCAATTGGCGGAGCCCTTCCACCAGGTCGCCAATTGGCCGAACCAGCATGCGCTCATTTCCCGTGATCACAGATTCACTCTTGTGACAGGCCAGGGCAGGGGCGAGAAAGCGCATGACCGTGCCTGCGTTCCCAACAAACAGCTCGGATTGGGGCGCCTTCCAATTAGACGAGCCAGCCACAGACCAGCCATCCTTCAATTCAGCCACCTCAACGCCCAGTTGCTCAAGAGCATTTCGCATGTAATGGGTGTCGTCGCTTTCAAGGGGGGCGCGCAGAATGCCGCGTCCATTCGCCAGGGCGGCCAGGAGCAGAAACCGGTTGGTAAGACTTTTGGATCCTGGAACCCGCGTAGCGTGGTGAACCATGTCGGCCTTCTCAACCGACATGATTCCCGAGATATTTTGAAAAGGGTTGGTCATGTGAACGTACTCCAGACCATTTTTTATGATTGTACCCTGAATTAATCTCGATATTTAAATTTTTCTGAAGATGAGCGCCCCATTGGTGCCGCCGAACCCAAAAGAGTTGGACAGAGCCGTGGTGATCTTTGCGTCGCGAGCATCGCCCGGAACCGCGTCGAATCGACATTCTGGATCCTGGTTCTCCAGGTTGGCAGTTGGATGCACCATGCCCGTTTCCAGCGTCTTGGCAACAATCACGCTCTCGATGCCGCCAGCGGCGCCCAACAGGTGACCGATCATGGATTTGCTGGAGTGGATCATCATATTGGGGAGATGGTGGGTAAACACCTTTTCCATGGCCAGGGCTTCGATGGTGTCGCCAGCGGGAGTGGACGTGCCGTGGGCGTTTACCAAGTCGATCTCGTCGGGATTCATGCCGGCGTCTTTGAGAGCCGCATTCATCACACGAATCGCGCCGTCGGCGTCTTCACTGGGGGAGGTGATATGGTAGGCGTCGGAAGACATGCCGTAGCCTACAACCTCCGCATAAATTTTGGCGCCGCGAGCCCGCGCCCGCTCGTACTCTTCCAGCACTACCAGGCCGCAGCCCTCGCCCAGCACAAAACCATCGCGATCACGATCAAAGGGGCGGCTGGCTCGGTGGGGTTCGTCGTTGCGAGTGGAAAGCGCTTTCATGGCGGCAAACCCGCCGACGGCCATGGGGCTGACAACCGCTTCGGTTCCGCCCGCCACCATCATATCGGCTTCATTGCGTTGAATGATTCGATACGCGTCGCCAATGGCGTGAGTGCCGGTTGCGCAGGCTGTAGCCACAGCGCTGGATGGACCTTTGAGGCCGTACTTAATGGAAACATGGCCAGAGGCCAGGTTGATAATTAAAGAAGGAATAAAAAACGGCGTAATACGCCGGGGCCCTTTTTCCAGAAGGACAGAGTGCTGGCTCTCGATCATGGGCAGTCCGCCGATGCCTGAACCCACAATCACGCCAAAACGGTTCAGATCTTCTTTGTCCAGGTCGATGGCGCAATCGGTCATAGCCTCTTCAGCAGCAACAATGGCGTACTGAATAAAGGTGTCCACCTTCTTCGCCTCTTTTCTTGAAAGATGGGACGCGATATCAAGGTCGCGAACCTCGCCGGCAATTTGACTGCCGTACCCGGTCGCGTCGAACTTGGAGATATTAACAATGCCGGAACGTCCTGCAATCAGACCTTCAAATGTATCGGCCACATTGTGACCCAGAGGACTGATCGCCCCCATCCCTGTGATAACTACCCTTCTCAAAAAAGACCCTCCTAATTGAGTCCGCTACAGGATGAACACCCATCACGTTGGGATTCTTCCCATAAAATAGCGAGACTGGACAGATCGGCCAACGCGGCCTGTTCGGGAAGCGCATGCAGGTTCCCGAAATCGCTGAAGGCAGTTGAGACGCGGCCTGGAGAGCCGGGTTCCCACCCGCAAATTGGACCAGGGCCGTCAAGGCCCTCTGGCAGAGGTTATACCACGAACCTCGGCCACAGAAATGTAAAAAGGGCGTTCACTCGAACAGCGAACGCCCTTACATGTTCATGGAACCATCATCCCAGATCAGGAATTAAGCTTCGCGTCAATGAACTGAACCGCGTCGCCAACGGTTTGGATCTTCTCGGCGTCCTCATCAGGAATTTCCACCTCGAACTTCTCTTCCAAACGCATGATCAGCTCGACAACGTCCAGAGAATCGGCGCCCAGATCGTCTACGATATTGGACTCCAAAGCAATCTGCTTCTCTTCAACTTCAAGCTCATCGGCGATTAAAGCCTTAACATCCTCAAAAGTGTTGGACATGATTTCCTCCTCAAATCCTTAACATTTAATACGTATTTGTGTCTTGGAAAAATTTCCTCTGGCAGCCCGGGGGCAGGTCACATGTAGAGACCGCCATCCACGGTCAGGGTTTGACCCGTGATGTAGGAAGCGCCATCGCCAGCCAGGAACCCGACGGCTTCAGCAACCTCCGCCACAGTGCCAAAACGACCGCAAGGCACTTGTTTTAGAAAATTCTCTTTAACCCCTTCATCCAGGTTATAAGTCATTTCTGTCTCGATATAACCGGGGGCCACGGCGTTCACCGTAATATTCCGAGACCCGATCTCGCGGGCCAGGGACTTGGTAAGGCCAATCAGACCGGCCTTGGACGCCGCGTAATTGGTCTGTCCGGGATTGCCCATCAATCCAACCACCGAAGTGATATTCACAATGCGGCCCCAGCGTTGCTTCAGAAAGGTTTTTAGAACCGCCTGACTCAAGAAGAAAGCCCCCTTGAGGTTGGTGTCCATCACCCGATCATAGGCGTCTGGCTTGATGCGAGCCATGAGATTGTCGGCGGTAATGCCCGCGTTGTTCACCAACACGTGCAGGCCGCCAAACAAACCGGCAGCTTGTTTGATCTTGTCGCGGAAGGAGTCCACGTCATTCACATCAAGCGCCATGCCCATGGCTTCGCCGCCATTTTCCACAATGGCCGCAGCCACCGCATCCACTTTTTCCTGGTTGCGGCTGGCAACCACCACCTTAAAACCGGATTGCGCCAGTTTATGACAGATGGCTTGCCCTATGCCTTGTGAACCGCCCGTTACGAGCGCTACTTTTTTTTCCATGTTGTTCTCTCGCTATACAGCCTGATTCGAGATTACTCGCCTGCTACGGGAACAGCTTGCTTGCCGTCATACCAACCGCAAGCTTCACAAACACGGTGGGGACGCTTGAGCTCGCCGCAGTTGCTGCACTCGTTGGCCGCCACTACTGAGATGGCGTCATGCGAGCGACGCTGGTCGCGACGTCTCTTCGAAGTTCTACGCTTCGGATTTGCCATTACTGGCCTCCTATCTTACTACTAATCTTACCCGGTTCTTTTCGGGTCAATCTAAAAATTTCGACAACACGTTAAAGGGAGAAGACTTTTCCTCAACCACCTCGGGCGCAATGGCCTTGCATGCCGGATCGCCCTCTTCGTGACGGGGGTAATCCGCAAGCTCCAGCTCAACCACTTCCAGCGCAAAGGCATTCATGTCAAGGGTCTGGTTCGGGATGAAACGAACATTCATTTCCGCATCACCCAGAACAATATGGGAGTCTTCAGGCTGCGACGTTCTCAAGGAAACCCAATCCGAGGCGACAATGTCTTTCTCAAGTGTTTCCCCACAACGAATACACGGGGTTGTGACATGGGCGGTCGCCCGGTAGTGAATCACGTAACCCATGGGGTCGCACTGGCATTTGAATTCGCCTTGGATATTGGTGAATACAGCTTTGCCGGAAAGCATTTCAATCGATGCCTCTTCAAGCGCGATCTCCCGCGTGACCGTTTTTCCCGGCTGTACTTCTTCCAATCGAAAGAGCATTTGCCTCTTCCTCCAAAAATCTGAAAGAGTATTCCTACTCCCTCAAACAAAGATTCCTATTATAGTAAAAGCCGTTGTTCTGTCAATATGGACCTTGTCATTTCACGATGATTCGGCTTCTTTTTCCAAAAAAATCGACAAAACGGGAAGGATTTCCCTTTTCAGCCCTGTAAACGCGTCTAACAGACATCTACTCAACAGGTGTTCGCCCACCCCCGGCCATATGCTTCAAAAGAAGGCTCGATCCGCTCCCTTAATCATGATATCATTCCTCTTCTTTGTGAGATTTTTTGGAACGTTTCATTCCCTTTTATCGTTCCATATAGAGGCGCTTTTTGCGCGACTCCTCATGATCGAGAAAGGTAGGTTTTCCATGTCAGGCATGTCCGGTATTTATAGAAACGCCATGATCGCCGCGCTTGTAATTTTTTCATCGCTTTATTTGTTGGCTCAATCCCCGAGTTCTCTGCCTGAATGGTCGGTGGTGAACAGCGAGGAGGATTCCGTTCTTTTTCTGGAAATCCCCGCGCAGTTGAAAGAAACGCCCCAAGCCCAGGGCGATTTAAAATTTCTGGTTATGAAACTGGATCCCAGTTGGTCCCCGGAATGGAAGCAGGCCGCCTTCGAGTTGAAGAGCCTGATTGTGGCTGTGAAAACAACTGGCCCCAATGTGCGCGTGGGTTTGGAGGGACGCGAGTCTCAGGTCAACGCCCTCATGGCGCACGAGCTGGCGGCCTATGTAGACGGTTACGTGTTTGAAGAGGCCCCCTTTATCCCCGACGCAGACGAAACAGGACGGCTTTGGGAGAAAACGAAGGTTAAAGACACGGAAGTCTTGACTGCTCTGGTTGATGCAGCAGCTCTTGGCATTGAAGTGGTTCTTTTTAAAGACATGTCCCTATCTGAAGCGCATGTGTCTTTTCTGAATGCGGTGGCCCAAACGCCCACCGATCCCCTGGATATCCAGCCCGAAGTGGAGAATCTGCCCCCGGAAAACGCTCAGTTCTTTTATCAACCTTCTACTGGAGATTATCACCTGGCCGTTTATGCGCCCCTGGGCAAGATAACCCCTCTTATGTTCGATCTCTCCAAGGACACGACGGTGGCCGCCATTTATCCCGACTCCGCCGATTTCAAGCACTTGCAATACGGCAAGCGCACCGAGATTCAACTGGGCGGCAAGAACCCCTATTACTTTTTTAAACTAACTCCGGGCGAGAAGGCGGGTCCGGTCGAGACCCTGAAAATTGTAGAAAAGGAAACTGTAGACCCCTATGAGTTGGTGGTTAAGAATCAAGTGTTTAAGGATCGGGAGATGAAAAAGTTCCGATCTCTGGTGGTGGATGAGAATCAGAACTACCGCTACAACACGCCCACAGGGGTGGCGTTCGACATTACCTATGAAGATACGGTCTACATTCGTCCGGGCCAGCCCGTTGATCGGGTTCGTAGAGAGATGTATCTGGGCGGCGTGAAATGGCGCAAAAACAAAATGCCGGAACTGCCTCTCATCCAACCCGAAAAGGTGCAGCAGGCGCCTTTGGATATTGACCTGGACAAGAGCTATCGCTACACCTACAAGGGCGCGGAAACTTTGGATGGGCATCCCACCTGGAAGGTTCGTTTTGAGCCCAAAGAGCAAGGGGATTACTTTTCCGGCACGGTTTGGATCGACCAGAAAACCGGGGCGCATCGCAAGCTGAAAGCCTTGCAGTCCGGGTTGGAAGCGCCGGTGGTGGGCAATGAAATTACCGCATTTTTTGATTGGGTTGAGGATGGCGGCGTCCGTTATTGGACCCAGGTAAAGGAGAACAATCTCCAGATTATCACCGTAGCTGGCGTTCGATTGAATCTGCAAATCACAGCCTTTCGCTCCAATTATCGCTTTAATACAGAAGACATTGAAGAGGCCCTGGAAATGGAGTACAAATCCGATAGAGTCATCTTACGCGATACGGACGACGGTTTCCGTTACCTGAGCAAGAAAGGCGACAAACGGGTGTTGAACGAGAAGGTGTTTGCGAAACAGAAAGCTGTGCTGGGCGGTGTTTTCTACGATCCGGCCCAGGATTCGCCCACGCCTCTCGCCGGATTCAACTACACCAATCTTGACTTTCTGAAACGGGGCTGGCAGGCCAATTTCTTCATAGCCGGCGCGGTGAACGATCTCATAGTCTCCAATCCCGATTTTCTGGGAAAGGGCTGGGATTTGACCGGGGAGTTGTTCCTCTCCGCCATCAAGTTCAGTGACCGGGTTTTCGAGGGTGGGGAAGAGCGTAAAGACCTGGAGTTGCGTTCCCTGCAGGAATCGGCCAATATCACCCTGGGCATTCCTCTCAACAGTTTCTTCCGTTTTTCTCTAAATTACTCGTTGCGAAGCCTTAACTGGGACGAGGGCGACGATTTGTTGGAGGAATACGTGTTGCCTCAGGACACATTAGAGCACGTGGGCCGGTTCACCTTGCAATACAGTCGCGAGCGGTTTAGCACCGAATTGCAATACGAAGTGGTGAATCGAGCCGATTGGGAGGCTTTCGGGTTGCCCGACGATCCCGAGCCGGTAGAGGACACGTACAGCTCCCTGAGCTGGGATGTGAGCGTTTCCAAACGGTTGCCCAAATTTCAGAGCTTGGAGGCGGATTTTCGTTACCTTAAGGGCTGGAACCAGGACCGGTTCTCGCGGTTCGGGTTTGGTTTCTTCGAAAACCGGGTTTCGGGTTTTGGAACCTCCGGAGCTGAGGGGGACGAGGCGGTTCGCCTGAGATTTGAATACGCCAAAGGGGTGAAAGGCCTCTTTAATGTGGACGTGAGCCTGGACGGCGCCCGAGCTTGGATGGACCAGGTTAACGATGCGGGCGTTGTTGAGCGGGAAGGGGTGAACCTGGTGGGTTTGGGTCTTGCGGCCAACTTCTTGGGTCCCTGGGACATGCTCATCAGGGTTGATGTGGGTTACGGCATCCACGCGGATCTGGAGGGCGAGGATGGCAACCTGGCCGGCCAGATTGTATTCCTGAAGTTGCTTTAAATTTTACTGAAGGGCCAGCTCAATTTTCATGGGCTGGCCATTCATTTTCAGTGTGCGCTTGTCCATAGCCGTTTTAATAAGGTAAGATGCTGGGATGACCTTACGCGCGTCGCCTTCTTTTGGGGCCTTGATTCCCGGCAAAACGCGCCAGTCCAAGCTATGGAGTATTGCTATGTCTATTGCCCGCGTCCTGTTGGCCGCCTTGTTTCTGTTGACCCCCGTCCTCAACGCCAAAGAGGAGGATGAGAAATGGTCGGTGGCCGAACCGCCTGATGAAACCTATGAAATTGAAATTGATACGGATGAAGGCACTTGGATGAGCCTGGATGTGAGCCCCGATGGGAAATGGGTGGTGTTCGACATGCTGGGCGATATTTACCGCATGCCCATCACGGGCGGCGAGGCCACGGTTCTGGCCGGCGGTTTGCCCTGGGAAATGCAGCCTCGTTTCAGTCCAGACGGCAAGTCGATTGCCTTTACCAGCGATCGAGGCGGCGGCGATAATATTTGGATTATGGATGCGGACGGCTCCAATCCTCAGCAGGTTACGAAAGAGTCTTTCCGGCTGTTGAATAGTCCGGTTTGGTCTCCCGATGGTCAATACCTGGCTGCTCGCAAGCATTTCACCAAGACGCGCTCTTTGGGAGCCGGCGAAATCTGGCTTTATCATCGTTCGGGCGGGGGCGGCTTGCAAATGGTGGAAAAGCCCAACGACCAACAGGATCTCGGCGAACCGGCTTTTTCTCCAGACGGTCGTTATGTCTATTATAGTCAGGACACCACGCCTGGACCGACTTTCCAGTACAGCAAAGATCCAACCCCAGGCATTTACAGCATTAAACGTTTGGATCGGGAAACAGGCGACATAGAAACCTACATTTCCGGCATGGGCGGCGCAATTCGGCCTACCCCTTCCCCTGACGGCAAGACCCTGGCCTTCATTCGCCGTTTGGATTACAAAACCACTTTATTCCTGCACGACATTGAGTCAGGCGCGAATACGCCCCTTTATGACGGCTTGGATCGCGATCTTCAGGAGACCTGGGCTATTCACGGCGTATATGCGGGCATTGCTTGGACGCCGGACAACGCTTCCCTGGTTTTCTGGGCTGGCGGCAAGATCCATCGTCTGGATGTGAAAACCGGGAAAGACAGCGTGATCCCCTTTCACGTAAAGAATAAGCACACCATGGTCAAGCCTTTGCGCTACCCTGTCTCAGTGGCCCCTGATGAATTTGACGTGAGCATGCTCCGTTGGACCGCAGTGTCTCCCAAGGGTGATAAGGTGGTTTACAGCGCTTTGGGTTACCTCTACTCCAAAGACCTGCCAAACGGCGAGCCCAAGCGCCTCACCAAACAGACCGACCACTTCGAATACTACCCCTCCTTTTCCCGGGATGGGAAAACCATTGTCTATATCTCCTGGAACGACAAGGATCTGGGCGCTGTTCGCTCGATTCCCGCCACAGGGGGCGAGAGCAAAAAGATTACTCAAAAACCCGGCCACTATCTGGAACCGGCCTTCTCTCCCGACGGCGCGCATATCGCCTATCGCAAGACCGGCGGCGGTTATGTCACCAGTCCCTTATGGTCCTCGGAGACCGGCATCTATGTCGTTCCTTCAGCAGGCGGCGACCCGGTGCTTGTGAGCAAACGGGGAACTCAGCCTCATTTTGGCGCTGCATCTGATCGGGTTTATTTCCTGAGTTATGGAAGAGAGGCGATGCGCACGTTGAACAGTGTCGATCTCTTGGGCAATGAAGCGCGCGAGCATGCTGAGAACGCAGCCGTTGGGGAGTATCGCATTTCGCCGGACGGAAAATGGCTGGCGTTCTCTGAACCCTTCCGGGTGTATATCGCGCCCATGGTTCAAACCGGTGGAAAAATTTCACTGGGTCCCAAGTCCACCAGCATTCCCGTAAGCAAGGTCTCTTCCAACGCAGGGGAGTATCTGCACTGGAGCGGCGATTCCAGTCGTCTTTACTGGTCCCATGGCAACCAACTTTACCAGAGAGATTTAAAAGACTCTTTCGCCTTTTTGGAAGGCGCAGCCGAGGAATTGCCCGAGCCTGAAGCAGAGGGCAAACCCATTGGTTTCAAACATCCCTACTACAAACCTCAGGGTCTGGTGGCCCTTGAAGGGGCGCGCATCATTACCATGAAAGGCGATGAGGTGATTGAAGACGGGGTTGTGCTGGTTGAGGACAACCGCATTAAAGCGATTGGTTCGAAAGATGATGTTAAAATTCCTCGAAAGGCGAAGCGTGTGGATGTGAGCGGCAAGACCATCATTCCCGGCCTGGTGGATGTCCACGCCCACGGCCCTTATGGGGCGGGCGAGGTGGTGCCTCAACAGAACTGGGCCCATTACGCCGGGTTGACCTTTGGCGTAACAACGGTTCACGATCCATCCTCAGACACGAGCACTATTTTTTCCGCTGCGGAAATGGCGAAAGCCGGACATATCCTAGCCCCTCGCATCTTCTCCACCGGCACCATTCTCTATGGCGCCAAGGCGCCGGGCGCCACGGCTAAAATTGACAGTCTGGACGATGCCCGGTTCCATTTGAGGCGCATGAAAGAAGCCGGTGCGATTAGCGTTAAAAGCTACAATCAGCCCAGGCGGAATCAGCGTCAGCAGGTGATCAAGGCAGCTCGCGAAATGGAAATGATGGTGGTTCCCGAAGGGGGCTCCCTCTTCCAGCACAACATGACCATGATCGCCGACGGCCACACAGGCGTTGAGCACAGCATTCCCATGGCGGCTGTTTACAGCGACGTGGTTCAATTCTGGAGCAAGAGCGAAACCGGCTACACCCCAACTCTGGGCGTGGGTTACGGCGGCATTTGGGGTGAGAACTACTGGTATGACAAGGAAGATGTATGGAAGCATCCCCGTCTTAGCAAGTTCACTCCAGACTACATTCTAGAGCCCCGTTCGCGGCGGCGCACCAAGGCGCCGGACAAGGAGTACAATCATTTCCGCAACGCCGAGGTCTGTAAGAAGTTGTCCGACGCAGGGGTCAAGGTGAATCTGGGCGCTCACGGTCAGCGCGAAGGGTTGGCGGCTCATTGGGAAGTTTGGATGCTGGCCCAAGGAGGCATGACCCCCCATGAGGCGCTGAGAGCGGGCACCTTGAACGGCGCCTGGTATTTGGGTCTGGACAAGGATCTCGGTTCCCTGGAACCGGGTAAACTGGCCGATCTCATTATCTTGGACAAGAATCCCCTGGACAATATTCGCAATACCGAAGCCATTCAGTATGTGATGCTTAACTGCTATCTCTACGACTCAATGACTATGAATCGCATAGGCGATGAGGCCAAGAATCGAGCGCCCTTCTTTTTTGAAGGACAAAACATGGTTTCACCCAACACTGCGGTCCACGCGGAAACCGCCGCGAAATGTGGGGGTCTCTGCAACCATTAAGTCGGAAAGCCCGTAAGCTATTGGCGGCGGGTTCAAGGAGGAAGTGTCATGAAACACCGGGTTAATTTGTTTACCACAACCCTGTTCCTTTTGGCGGGTGTCTACTCATTCGCCGGTTCCGGCGCTGCGAAAGGCATTGAAGCGGCGTTAGCGAATCCCAATCGATTCGAGTTTGATAAGAAAAGGGATATTACCAGCAAACCTAAGGAAGTTCTTGCCTTTTTCGGATTAGAAGAGGGGATGAACGTAGCCGATGTTTTTGGCGGCGGGGGCTATTTCTCCGAGTTGATGGCTGCGGGCGTGGGTCCAAAAGGTAAGATCTATCTGCACAATAATCAAGCCTATTGGAACTTTATTGGCAAAGAGACGGAAAAACGAACCGCCAACAATCGCTTGCCCAATGTGGTTCAGTTACGCACGGAAACCGCCGATATGAAGCTTCCTGAAGGGGAGCTGGATATGGTGATTATTGTGCTGGGTTATCACGATTTGTTCTATTCGGGACAGGGCTGGCCCCAGATCGACGCAAAGAGTTTTATGGGGCAGATTAAAAAGGCCCTCAAGCCCGGCGGCGTTTTGGGCATTATCGACCACTGCGCTCGGGAAGGGTCTGGAGCTGATGACGCTCAGAAGCTTCACCGGATCGACAAGGACTTTTGCAAGAAAGACATTATCGCTCATGGCTTCAAATTTGAGGCGGAGTTAGATATTCTACGCAATAGCGATGATGACCATACTTTGATGGTGACCAACCCCCAAATTCGTCGTAGAACGGATCGTTTCGTTTACCGTTTCACAAAACAGTAACGCCATTTCACAGAGGCATATGTCGCGGATTCACGCAAAGAAGGGATCCGCGACCTCTCATCACATCGGTTAGCAGGAATCGGGCCTGAATCATTTTTTAGGCTGGTCGCCGGGTCCGAAAACTGTCCCCCTTCTTGAGTCTTCAATACGGCGATGACCCGATTTTTTGGTGTTTTTAAACGGGAAAACGGCTAAACTTCAGTCATCCATGTTTGATTACCGTATCTATTATGGTGCAGGATGAGGGAAGCAGGAAAAGGAGAAGGGAAAAATGACATTGTCTGATGACTCCGTGCGGACAGACATGGGTGAAGTCAAGCCGCTTAGATTATGGCCAGGGATTACCATTGTATCCATCCAAGTATTCACCCGTTTTGTTTTGCCATTGATAGCGCCAGAGGCCATGGAGATTGGCATGATGGCAGGGTTTGCCTGCATTTTGTTGCTGGTGATCTGGTGGCTGTTTTTTAGCAGGGCCACCATAATGGATCGTTTGGTGGGCCTCGGCCTGATGATCGCGATCCCGGCGATCCTTGTTCGATTCACACATATATCAGTGGAAACAGGCATGATGGGCATGATGTTCTACTTATACGCCTTGCCAACCCTGTGTGTTGGTTTTGTTGTTTGGGCGGTATTTTTCGGGAAACTGCCCACTGCTCCCAGGCGCATCACCATGGCGGCGGCCATTTTTCTGTCCACTGTAGCTTGGACATTGGTTAAAACCTCCGGATTCTCCGGCGACGGCAACTCGGAATTCTCCTGGCGGTGGGCTCCGACCCCTGAAGATCTCTTGTTGGCCCATTCTAACGACGCGCCTTCAACTCCGCTGCCCGATTCGATTTCTCTTGAAGAAGAGGCGATCTGGCCGGGTTTTCGCGGTCCCAACAGAGACAGCCATGTTCCCAACGCCGTGATTGAAACCAATTGGGAATCGACGCCTCCCCAAGAATTGTGGCGTCGGGAGATCGGACCGGCCTGGTCCTCCTTTGCGGTAAACGGCAACCTGATTTTTACCCAGGAACAACGAGGCGAAGAGGAAGTCGTGTCTTGCTACCGACTTGATACGGGCGAGCCGGTATGGATGCACAGCGACAAGGCGCGGTTCTGGGAGTCCAATGCGGGCGCTGGTCCCAGAGGCACGCCAACCCTCAGCGGCGACCGCGTCTATACGTTGGGCGGAAAGGGTATTGTGAATGCTCTTGACGCACGAACCGGTTCGTTAATCTGGACCCAAAACGCCGGTGAGGATACAGGGGCCAAACTGCCTACTTGGGCCTTTTCTGGATCGCCCCTTGTGGTAAATGATCTGGTGTTAATCACTGCCTCAGGCTCTTTGATCGCCTACGACGCAGCCACCGGCCAGGAGCGCTGGAAGGGACCGGCGGGCGGCGAAGGCTATTGCTCGCCTCATCTCGCCACCCTCAATGGCGTAACCCAGGTTCTCCAATTGAGCGGCGACAGCCTGACCTCGGTTTCGCCTCAAGACGGCGCCTTGTTATGGGAACATGCCTGGGATGGGTTTCCCATCGTACAGCCCGCCATCACCGCAGACCAGGGTGTTCTGATAAGTGTGAACGCTAACAGTGGCATGCGTCGTCTGGAAATCAGTCAAGACGGTGGGACATGGGACGCGACCGAGGTTTGGACGTCCAAAAGGCTGAAACCCTACTTCAATGACTTTGTGATTCACAAGAACCATGTCTATGGATTTGACGGAAGCATCATGGCCTGCATGGATCTGCAAGGCGAACGGGTTTGGAAGGGCGGGCGATACGGCAACGGTCAGCTTTTGCTCCTGGCCGATCAAGACCTGATGTTGATTCTGGCCGAGCAGGGCGACCTGGCTTTGGTAAAAGCCACGCCTGATCAATTCACCGAGTTGGCTCGCGTCCCTGCGCTTGAGGGAAGAACCTGGAATCACCCGGTTCTGGCCAACCATACCCTTCTGGTTCGCAATGATCGTGAAATGGCCGCCTACCGGTTGAAGTAATGGGATAAAAAAAAGGCCGCGATGAAAGTCGCGGCCTAACCCAAAAAAACAACTTAGGAGGAGAAGACAGTAGCTTCAATATGCGTCTTGGAGGAGAAATCCGTAAAACGTCTAGCTCTTGTCGGTCTACTGTCGTCAGCCGGGAGCTTCTCAGGCTCGTTTCATCCCGGCGCTATTATATATAGCAGGAAGCGTGCCAAAAATATTTTGACCTGGTTTTTGTTGGAAATAAAGGGTTCCCGAGAAGGAAAGCGGCTCGATATTCGATTTTTGTTGAGTTTATCCTGGGAAAAGTGGGATAATAACTCAACAAACTTCCTCGCTATTCCCACGAAGGGTCCTTATTCTCAGGGGCTTTCGGGGTTCAGGTCCTTCGGGGTCGATTGTTGCATGTAAAAACGAGCACGTTGCTGAATGGATCGGCAGTAGTTGCGCTATTTTCCTCCCTTGTGAGGAAATTTCCACCAATTCCACGAGACGCGAAAGGAAAAACATGAAATCCGGCAACCCCTATCAGATTACCAGTCCGCTTCTGTCTCCTGAAGATGTGAGGGAGATCCAGGTTTTTATTGAGCAACTTCAGAAAACCTACGGCATGCATTGGAGTTTTATTCTTGACCTGAAGGACAATATCGCCCAGGTGCTTCGCTGTATCTACAGTGATACTCGCACCACCGGATTGAACCCGGTGATGAATATTCCTCTGGTCCCTGATCTGTCCTGGCGAGTAACTGCCATTGATATGGACGAACCTTTATTCTTTCATAAGCTGGATTTGGAAGATCCACGATCCTTTTACCTCAGAAAAATGTCCAGCATGCGACATACCCTTCTCTTTCAAATCAAGGCAGATTCCAATATCGGCCTCCTGACCATGTTCACCGCTGGTGACGACAAGGCTATGTTGTCGAAGCGGGATGTGAGCGATGTCGCTCGTAAGTGCCAGGAACTTGTTCCCAGTTTGGGCCGGGTCATCATGAAGATGGAGCAGGAAGTCCTAAACGAGGCTATGCTCAAGATTCGCAAAAGAGAAACGCCTATTTTCATTTCCCAGCTCTTCAACCGGCTTATGGATATGCCGGTCCTGTTTCTGGAAAAAACAAGCGCTGAAAATTACCAGTCCATTTACGAGCAGGGTTTGCCCAAGCAGATCCGGACGGATCGCCATTTCTTTAAGATCTCCAACCCGGAAGGCAAGAAATTCTTAATGTGCCAGTGGAAGGATATCTGTTATAGCGAAGAGGTTGCCCCAGAGCAGAAGGTGACAGCCGTGTTTTTGGGAACCCCTGAATACGCCCTGCTGACTTTTGGCGAACTTCAATTGAGAGGGCGGTCTCGGCAAGATTTCCACCACTATCTTGAGGTGGTCGAATCGTTGCTTCACAAGCCGGTCCACCAGATTTCAACCCTCACCTTTCTACTCCATCTGCAACATTGGATTCGTTCGGGCGACCAGGATATCAGCGTTATTTTTCAGCATATTATCGATAATCTGGTGCCCTTCCTCAATGCGGATTTTGGAACCTTGGCCCTACTGAGCCGAGAAAAGAACACCATGCTTTTTGTGAGTCAGGCGGGTGAGATTGTGAATCCGTTGAAGACCCTGTCCATGGACCGGGTGGCCGACAATCCTGAAAGCATCATGGCCTGGGTGGCTGAAAACAACAAACCTTATCTGGCCAGCGATGTGAGCAAAGATCCTTTTTATCGAGCCTTCAATTCGGATATCCGTTCGGAAATGTGCGCGCCCATCCAGGTGCGGGGTGAAACCATTGGGCTTTTTTCGGTGAGCAGCCGAAAGGTGGGTCAATTTACCAAAAGCTCGATATCCAAACTCTGTTTCTTTTCCGACCAGATTGGCATCGCCCTGTTCCAGGCGGGCATCCTGGAAAAGGCTTTTGAGAACGAGCAGGCCCGCAAGTTGGATCAGGAAATCAAATTCGGGTTCCACAGAGGCACCCACGCCAAGAACCTGACCTATAATTTTGGCAACCTTGTGGGCTCGGGCGAAGGGGCTATGGGTCGTGTTTTTGAGGCGATACAGAAGATCAACGGCTCGGGTAGAGACGATTTAAACGTACTGATTACCGGAGAAACCGGCTGTGGCAAGGAGATGGTTTCTTTCGCGCTCCACAACTCCAGCAGGCGTGGCAAGCGGCCCATGGTGGTGGCCAACTTCGCTAGTTTTGGCGGCGATCCGAACCTGATCCAAAGTGAGCTGTTTGGCCATGAAAAGGGGAGTTTCTCGGGTGCTACCGAGCGCCGTATCGGGTGTATTGAGCAGGCCAACGGTTCTACGCTTCTAATTGACGAAGTGGGCGATATTGTGTCGTCTGTTCAGATTAAGCTTCTTCGGGTGCTTCAGCAAAGCTCTATCAAAACCTTTCAGCGCCTGGGCGGTCAAGAGACCATTAAGTCTGATGTGAGGATTCTTGCAGCCACCCACAAAGATCTTTGGAAGGAGATTCAAGACGGTTCATTCCGTGAGGATCTGTTCTATCGTCTGCAAACACTGGTGATCCGCATTCCGCCCCTGCGCGAGCGCATTGAGGATATTCCCATGCTGGTCTCCCATTTTTCCGCTAAATATCAGCGCATGGTTCCCGAGTTGGAGATTGTCTGGACCGAGAATGCGGTTAAGGCTTTGCAGGCCTATTCCTGGCCCGGCAATGTACGGCAGTTGGAGGCGGTCATCAATCGCGCCCTGGTTTTGTATACGGAAAATGGCTATGTGAATCAGGCCGCCATCAACGCCAGCCTTGAGGCGGAGAAACGCCCGCTTCCTCTGGAGGCTTCTCTATTTAAGCGGGTTGCCGACAGCGGGGACAACGCCTTCTGGGAGATGGTTCGCGAGCCTTATCGGAACCATGAAATTACCCGCAACCAGTTGGTTTCCCTCGTGCGCGACTCCCTTGCGGAAACCAAGGGGTCCTACAAGCAGGCTGCTCGAATCATGGGCGTTCTTGACAAGGACTACAACCGGTTCCTGGACTTCCTGAAAAATAGCGGGGCCAAGCCGGACTTTCGCGAATTCCGAAAGGACGTTTAGCCCGGGTTGCCCGGGATGAGAAACGGGCGGCGCTGGCTGCGCCGCCTGATGTTTATTCCTGTCCGGGGCCTACGTAACGAACACAGAGCCTTTTGTAATGACCTTCGCCAACTGAGCTGGTGTCCACATGTTCGATGCCCTGCAGGGTCATATGAACAATGCGGCGTTCGTAGGGGTTCAGCGAGTCCAGCATAACCTCATCGCCTTCTGCTTTTAAATCGTCGGCAGCAGCAAAGGCCATTGCCCGCAATTCCTTTTCCCGATCTCTCATGGAGCGATTGGCGTCGAAGCGGATTTCCAGATCACTTTCGGGGTGCTTCTTCTCGAGGTAAGTCTGAAGAATCAGGGAGACGCTTTTCAGGTTGTCTTCCCTTCGCTGGAAAACACGCGCGTCGGGGCCGCTCACATTGAAATATAGCCGACCCTCTTCCTCTTCGCACTCAAGGTCTACGTCCAGCTCTAGGGCTCTTAACAGGTCTTTGAGTGTTTGTTCCACACTGGCCCGTTCTTCCGGGTTGATTTTCTCCGCCGTTGTCATGCGTGTTCGTACCTCCACTTCAAGATTGTGGTTTGAGCCAAAGCAAAAAGATTGCTAGTTATCATGTAAAGGATGAGGCCCGCTGGCATGGCGAGGAACATCAGTGAAAAAATAACGGGCATGGCTTTCATCATTTTTTGTTGGGCCGGATCGCCCGTAGTGGGCATGGGCATGGCGAGTGTGCTGAAGAACATGGTGAGACCCATGAAGATGGGCAAAATATAGGTAGGGTCCTTCACGCTGAGGTCGCCAATCCAGAACATCCACTCGGCCTGACGGAGGTGGATGGATGATCGCAGAAGTGAGAAGTAGGCAATAAACACGGGCATTTGCGCCAGCGCAGTGAAACAGGACGAGAAGGGGTTGACGCCTTCTTCTTTGTACAGTTTGAACTGTTCCTGGCTCATCTTCTGTTTGCTTTCCAGATCCTGGCCGCCATATTTCTGTTTCAATTTTTCAATCTTGGGCTGGATCTTCCGCATCTTATAAGAGGACTTAACCGAAGGTATGGTGAGTGGAACCAGGCCAACACGAATGATAAAGGTGAGGATGATAATGGACCAGCCCCAGTTTCCAGTAACGTTGTGGAAGAAGGCAAGAGCAAGGAAGAGCCATTTTGACAAGAGACCGGCCCAACCGTAGGTCAGCAGATTCTCAAGCTTGGGATCGGTGGCCTGCAACTCGGTTTCCAGAATGGGACCCATGTAGAAATAGCCGCCAATTTCGTTCTGACCCTGAAGGGCGATCACGGGCATGATGCCGGGATCCTCAACTTGGGGGATGCGGCGTTCTACCTTCTTGATAAAGAGGTTGCGCTTTGCACTGTCGGGAACGAAGACGTTGGCGAAATAGGTGTCTTTCACCCCTGCCCAGGCGATTTCGGCCTCTTCTTCCAGGACCGGTTCGAAAGCCTCGCTCGACAATTTCTTGTTGGGCGTGTCTGATTCATGGTCGCCGTTTTCAGACCAGGTGTAGTGCATGATCTTGGGGCTTATCGCGCCAAAGTCCAGCATGGACGGCGTTAATTTGTCGCCGGGCAACAGGGGCTGAAGCCCTTCCCCCACAACCAGGTAGAAGGGTTGGGCAATGCCTGTGGTCTTCACCTTGCAAGCCAGTTTAAAGCCGTCTTCCAGGGTGAAGGTTTTCGTGATGGTCATGCCGCCATTGGAGTAGGTGAAAACCGCTTCTCTTTTGGACGCCTGCTCCACCTTATACATGAAGTCTTTGGTTTCCCGGTCCGCCAGCACCACCTCGCCGGGAAAGTATTTTTTAGAAGATATGAGGCTAATGGGCCGCTCTTGTTTGCTGGTCGCATAAAAATCTTTTAAAAGAGCGTGGACCGCAACGCCGCCCTTGTTGTCCAGGTCAATGAACAAGCTGTCATTTTCCAGCCGAACCGTTTGAGGTTCAATAATCTCGGCGGTCTCAACGGGTTCAGTGTCCGTTGGTTCGATTGAGGCCGCATTAGAGGGCTGAGTCGCGTCCACTTCGGGGCCAGGCGCGGGGGAATCGGGCGCGGTTTGCTCCGCTGCCTGTTCCTGAGCTGGCTGCTCAACAATCTTCACGATGCCCATGTACCTGCCCAGCTGTTGCCAGACAAGAATGAAGGCAAAACTCAGTACCAGGACGAGAACTAGACGCTTATTCATAGATTCCTCAGTGACGGGCCTTCCTGATTCTGGAGAGAAGGTTGTCGAAACTTTTTAGATAATCCCGAAAATCCTTCTCCAAAATTCCCCTGCGAGGGTAGACCACAATATCATAGCTTTCGCTAAAAGAACTCTTCTTCTCTCGGAATGCTTCTCGAATTCTTCGCTTTACAAAATTTCTGACAACAGCATTGCCTACCTTTCTCGAAACGGCCAACCCAAGCCTGGGTTCGCCCAGGTCGGTCCGCAATACATGAAATACGAGAGATGCTGTAACGGTTTTTCTGCCTTTGTTGAAGACATTCCTGAATTCAGCGGATTTTAAAAGATGGTTCGTTTTTGGGAACCGTTTATCCTGCAAGTCTCTTTCTTCCGGCTGCGCGTCTGGCTTTGATCACGTTACGACCGCCAACGGTTTTCATTCTCGTCCGGAAGCCATGAGTTTTAGCTCTCTTGCGCCGGTTAGGCTGATACGTTCTTTTCATTTCTTGACTCCATACCATTCATCACAATAACAGTTCAGCCTTATTCAGGCCATAAGCCTGAAGAATCTACCAGAATACAGGGGGCATGTCAACAAAGAGATGGCGTCCTTCGTGAATCAGAGGCGGAATTTCTGATATATGATGGTTTTTTGAACTTTTAAGCAAATCCTGTCTTTTGCGCGCAGCGCCCAGGGGTCGTCTTGTTTGTCCGAGATCCCGTTTTTTCCCGTTTTTTCTGGGATTCATATCTCAGGTTTTTACTTATCGTGAGAACTGTGATATTAATAAGGCGGCCTTTTGGTCAATGTTGCTCTTAGAGGTGGACCACCATGGAACAATGTCCCTGCGGTTTGGACAATCAGTACGATGCCTGTTGCGGCGCGATTCACAATGGCGAGAGAAAGCCGGATTCTCCTGAACAGTTAATGCGAGCGCGATATTCGGCTTTTGTAAAAGGCAAAACCCCTTTCATTTTGGATACGGTCCACCCTGAGAAGCGGAGCGAGCACGACGAAAAGAGCATTAAAGAGTGGTCGGAGCGATCCACCTGGCATGGGTTGGACATTGTGGAGACCAGCGAGGCCGTTGGTTCTGATACGGGCAAGGTGGAGTTCATCGCTCATTTTTCCGAGAAGGGCAAGCGCTATAAGCATCACGAGTTGGCCACCTTCAAAAAAGAAGAGGATGGCTGGTTTTTCTTTGACGGCGAGATTGTTAAAGCCAAGCAGTTTAAGCGGGAAACGCCCAAGGTAGGCCGAAATGAGCCCTGTCCCTGCGGCAGCGGTAAGAAGTACAAGAAGTGCTGCGGGAAATAGCCTGTTCGCCAAGTTTTAGCATGTTGTTTTGATGGTCCGGGAGGTTGTGGTTGTATAAAGTCCATTTTACTTTGAAAGATGAAGAATACGAGCTGGTTGCAGCATCTCTCGACCTGACCCATCCCTATTTTGTTTCTATTAAGGATATGGACCTTTCCTATGAAGAGGGTTTGGTGGTGAATCCTCATTTGGAAAATACCCGAAAGCGTTTCAAGGACGCCGCCAATATCATGATTCCCTTTCAATGCGTGGCGCTTATTGAGTCGGTTCCATCGCGGGAAAAGAAGGCTTCAGGCCCGGTTCGCGTTTTAAAAATGCACCCCGATAAAGGGGAGTACTCGGAAGACTCTTGAGCGCGCCTACGGTTTTTCTGGATCGGGACGGGGTGATTAATCGCCGCATAATGGGCGATTATGTGACTGATCCTTCAGAGTTTGTCATTCTCGACGGTGCTGTGGAAGCCATTTCGGCTCTGAACAGGGCGGGATTGCGGACCGTGGTGGTGACCAACCAACGGGGCATTGCCATAGGGCGCATGACCCTAGAGGCGGTTCAGGTAGTGCATCAGCTCTTGTCGGAGAGGGTTGCGAGCGCGGGCGGCAAGCTGGACGAATTTTATATTTGTCCTCATGATTGCGATCAAGGCTGTGGCTGTCGCAAGCCCGATCCAGGTCTGCTTGATCAGGCCGATGACCATTCACCCGTAGATTGGGAGCGGTCCTGGCTGGTGGGTGACAGCGATTCCGATATTCTGGCCGGAAAGGCTCGTCATGTCAGAACCATAAAAGTGGCGGGTCCTTCCCATGTCTCGCCTTTTCATGTTTCAGTGGATCTACTTGATGCGGTTCGGTTTATTCTCGATCATCACTCTGGTCAAGCCGCCAGGAGTTGAGACTGAGCCCCAGGTTTTGAAGTCGGCTGGTGAGCAGATCGGGAAATCTTTTGTACCAGACTGCATTGAGCGGCGAGGGATGAGGGAGCGGGTGCAGGCGCAGGGTGCGCTGTTCGCCGCCTGGCCCGGTAAGCGTGGTTTCAAATACCGACTGGAACCGGTCCTCGCTTTTCCAAAAGGCCTCGAGTTGACTGCGAGCTTCCTTGTCTCGATTTAAGCCAAACCATAAGAAGGCCTCTCTTCCCAGGGTGATCACGTCTGAGCCCTGCCAACGATTGAGCAGAACCTGGGCCATAGCGGGCTGGAACTGTTTTTTGACCCGTTGGGACCATGCCTTGTTGCCCAACGGTTTGTAGGGTACCGTGTTGGCCCAGAATAAATAGGCCCCTACGTCCACCGAGGCTTGAAAATGAGGCATGGGTTTGTTGTAGAGAACCTGGTAAAGAGCGGCCCTTACTTTTTGGCCGCCAGCCCCAATAAAGGGCATCTGCCGCTTTACCTCCTCGCGGCCCGGATCTCTGCCAAACAAGGCGATTCGGGCCTGCGGATCTCCCTCGCCGATAATGGGTTCCAGGGGATCTCTTCCAAATTCCCGGTAGACTTCCAGGTCGATGCCCTCCAAATCGCGAGCCAGATTTCTGAATTCATGCATGATATAGCCTCCCCAGCCGAACCATTGTAACGCAATTCGGCCGGGGAAATTGGATCAGTTTACAGCCATCCACCTGAGGGAGGAGCCGCGTTTGCTGGTGTGTACCTTAATCTCTCTTTTGTCCCGGAACTTGATGGGCGAGTAATAGTTGGCGTAATACAGCGACACCAGCTCCCGGTGGATCTGTTGGAATATTTTATCCAGTTTTCGGGTGTTCTTAACATTTCGGCTGAAGGAGCCGGAGTGGGAGGCCAGTTCCTCCAAGAAGGGTTCCTCCTTGTCGGGCGCTCGGCTGGAATCTCCTCCAATGGCAATGCCATAGACCCGTATTGGCGTTCTTTCGATAAGCGAAATGATCTGGTCGCGAGCCGTCGCCGAGCCATTGTCTCTACCATCGGAAAGCACTACGATGGTTTTGATGCCCTTCTCTTCGGCCATCAGGTCGTTTTTGGCCACCAGAAGCGCGTCATGAAGCATTGTAGTCATTTGAGGGCTTAACGAGTAGAGCAGCGCTTTATAGGACGAGAAATCTCGGGTGAACGGCGTGAGCCGCATGACTTTGTCGTTAAAGGCGTATACTGCTGCTTTGTCGTTAGGACCTAAACGATCCAGCAACTTGTCAAGCGCATATTGAGCATGGTAGAGGCTCTCGCCGGACATGGAAATGGAGGCGTCTATGAGAATGGCCAGGCGCAGGGGCTCGCGAATGGGTTGGAAAGAATTCAACTTTCTGGGTTTCCCATTTTCGGTGATTTGAATGGTCTCCATGTCCAGGTTGGAGATGCTGGAGCCGTCTGCAACAAGTTGAAGTTCAACCAGTTGGGAAGCCGCGGTTTCGTCAACCCGCATGACATCCAGGTTCACCACATCCTCGGCGAATGTCTTGTTCGCGAACCAGGCGACAACCTTGATTTCGGCCTTTCTGATGTGCTCCGGCGGTAGGAACCATACCCGGAAGGGCGGCTCGTGCAGACTGTTGGCCGGGACGCCGTTGACCAGAATGTCCACCTGAAGCAGGGGTGAGTAGTTCCCTGATATATTGAAGTCAAGAGGGGTCTCTTCTGCAATAAGATCGCCGTCGTTGGGATAGAGGATGTTTAAGCGGGCCTCGGGGTCTTTTTCGAATTGACGCTTGTCTTGAAGCAGCTTGTCTCGATCCCTTTCCAGGGTCTTCTTGTTTATATTGTCGTTTTGCCTGTTTAGCATCTCCAAGGTGGTGATGAAAAAGGGCTGGTAGGCCGATATCAGGTGATCCGCCTTTGCGGTTTGTCCGTTTTTCAGGTAGAGTTTGAGGAGATGTTGGCTGGCAACCCGGTCCGAAGGAATGCTGGTCTGGTATTGTTCATAAAGAGGAATGGCCTTTTGAGGCTCTAAACTGGCGGCCACAGCGTTCTGATTTGCCTCAATAGCCTGCTTCACGAAGTGGAAATATTCGGAAGGGGACTGGGTCGTCTTGTTCGGGGAAACCTCCAGCAGCGTGGCGCCAAGGTGAAAAACATAGGGTTTGTATTCTCCACGGCTATGGACATTCCAGCCACGTCTGATGATAAGGCCCTTGATAGAGAAAAACTTCCCCACATACTGCCGCGCCTTGCCTGTGAAGTTGGGTTTGAACTCTTTATAATAGAGATCGATAAGC
>JBNKOV010000008.1:0-25442 GCA_050294955.1 Holophagae bacterium | reverse complement strand
AAAACGAATTCAAATTGGAGTGGCCCTGTGGCGCAATCCTGACATTCTGGCTGTGGACGAACCAGCCAATCATCTCGACCAGGAGGCCCGCGCTCTCTTATTTCGCGCTCTGACGCGATTTAATGGCGTGGGTCTGCTGGTAAGCCATGATCGCAAACTATTGGACGGTCTCTGCGATCAATGCCTGTTCATGCACCCCACCTCGCCAACCCTCCGGCCAGGAGGCTTCTCTGAGGGCGAGGCAGCGGCCAAGATAGAACGAGAGCACGCACAACACCTCTATCAATCCGTCCGCCAGAACAGAATGCGTCTGGAGAAAGAGGCCGCGAAGCGGAAGGACCGTGCTCGCGGCGCCAAGAAACAGTTGTCCAAGAGGGGAATCGCCGCAAAAGACCGGGACCGGAAAAGCAGGGTGGACGCGGCTCGGCTCTCTGGAAAGGACGCACGAGCTGGCGCATTGCAAAAACAATTGGACAATCGCTTGGAAAGGATTCGCGCTCACGAAGCCGATTTGCGGGGAGAAAAGACCTATCAATCCGGCATATGGCTGCCTGGGAACAAGTTAAAAGGCAATCACCTATTTCACTTAGAGCCGGGAAATCTGAACCTTGACGAATACCGAACCCTCAGTTGGCCGGGGCTTGCCATGGCTTGTGATGACCGAATAGGCATGCAGGGTCCAAATGGTTCAGGCAAAAGCACTTTAATCCGCCATATCCTGGAAAATGGGGGACTCCGCCAGGGCATGAAAATACTATACATCCCTCAGGAGATTCAGGCAACGCAGGGAGCCGCATTATTGCAGGAAACACGACGCCTTAGCGGTGAGAAACTGGGCCGCGTCATGACCATAATCAGCAGGCTGGGATCAGACCCATCACGCCTGCTCAAATCTGCGTCCCCAAGCCCGGGCGAAACCCGCAAACTCCTGCTGGCTCTTGGAATAAGCAAAGATCCCAACCTCATTATCATGGATGAGCCTGGCAATCATTTAGACCTTGTTTCAAAGAGGTGCTTAGAAAAGGCCCTGGCCGATTGCCCTTGTGGTCTTTTGATCGTAGCCCACGACGCCACATTTTTAGAGAAAACCACTCGAATCACCTGGCGATTTGAGAAAGCAGGCGAAAGCCGAATTCAGCTTCGAATCAGTTGAGGCGGGACCGGTTTCGGCCAAAAATCGAGGAGAAACCACATAAATCTCATAAAAAAAGACATGTCACGGAAAGTTTTCATACCATAACGTTGAAAATAGCGACAAATAGAGGGATAATGACGTCCGCTAATCCATGCCCCCGCATCATCCCGGGAACAAGGCGGAGGGGCAGAAGCAGATTATCGCAGGGAGGAATCATGGCGAAGAATTATGGCACTATTCAAATTAAGACTGGGCTTGCTGAAATGCTCAAGGGCGGAGTGATCATGGACGTGGTGACTCCGGACCAGGCAAAGATAGCCGAAGACGCAGGCGCTGCCGCGGTAATGGCTTTGGAGCGGGTGCCAGCCGATATCCGCGCCGAAGGGGGCGTGGCTCGCATGTCGCCTCCCGAACTGATCTACGCCATCAAAAAAGTGGTGAGCATTCCGGTTATGGCCAAATGCCGCATCGGTCACTTTGTTGAAGCCCAAATGCTGGAATCCATTGGCGTGGACTATATCGACGAAAGTGAAGTGCTCACTCCGGCGGATGAAGCCAACCATATTTGGAAGCACGAATTCCAAACACCATTCGTTTGCGGCGCCACCTGTCTGGCGGAAGCATTGCGACGAATTGGAGAAGGCGCGGCTCTGTTGCGAACCAAAGGCGAAGCAGGCACAGGCGATGTGGTTGAAGCGGTTCGCCACATGAGACAGATTAAAAGAGAAATTGGCGAATTAACCATCATGGATCGGGAAACCCTCATGAGCGCCGCCAAGAAAATGGGCGCGCCTTATGCATTGGTTCAATTGGTTGCCGAGGAAGGCCGCCTCCCAGTTCCCAACTTTGCGGCGGGCGGGGTCGCCACTCCTGCCGATGCAGCGTTGATGATGCAGCTTGGCGCAGAATCCGTCTTCGTGGGATCAGGCATTTTCAAGTCCGGCGATCCCGCAAAAAGAGCTCATGCCATTGTCCAAGCCACAACTCATTTCCGCGATCCCAAGGTCCTGGTGGAAGTATCCAAGGATCTGGGCGAAGCCATGGTTGGCATTAGCGCCAAATCGCTTCCAGATGAGGAGCAACTGGCCGGACGAGGTTGGTAGATGGATGTCGGCGTATTAGCGCTTCAGGGGGGCTTTCACGCCCATGGTCGCATGCTGGAAGAATTAGGCTGTAACTATCATGAGGTCCGTACTGAAACGGACCTCTACGATATTGAGGCCCTGATTATCCCAGGCGGGGAATCCACCACCATGCTCAAACTCATGGAGGATTTCAAACTGTTTGACCCATTAAACGAATTTGCCCAAACGGGCAAACCCATTCTGGGCACGTGCGCCGGCGCCATTCTCATGTGTGAAAAGGTGAACAATCGCAACCAGCGCAGTCTTGGTTGGATTCCTGCGACGGTTGATCGCAACGCCTATGGCAGCCAACAGTTCAGCTTTGAGGAAACTGTTGACTGCTGGCTCTGGGATCTCCGGGATATTCCGGTCTGTTTCATCCGCGCGCCCCGGTTCATTGATCTGGGAGATGGGGTTCAAGAGCTTTCCAAGAGCAAGGGCGAGGTAACTGGCGTGGTTTATAAAAACTTCACGGCGGTTACCTATCATCCAGAGCTTGGAGACGATACCCGATTTCACAAAACCTGGCTTGAGCAGAACAACCTTGGGAGAGACGATAAATGGGTGTATGGGTAATCAGTCCGTTGGAAATGACGTCGGTTGGCAATATGGAGCGGCCCGCTCGTTATGGCGAGGTTGAGGCCGAATACCAGGCATTGATCGACGCTGTCTCTCTTTTGGATCTGAGCTACCTTGAATTTATAAGCCTTGAAGGCGATGACGTGGTTAGCTTTCTTCAGGGAATGACCACTCAGGATGTCAACGCCCTCAAGCCTGGCAAGGCGGCGGATTCGTGGTTCCTGGATTCTTCAGGCCGAATCGTCGCCTTCTGCCGCCTGTTTCGCCCATCACAACGGGAAATCCTCATACAGACGTCAGCAGGGGGGGCGCAACCCCTACGCGATCATCTTGATCGATTCCTGATTATGGAAGACGTGGATATGAAGGTTAGAGGCGATCTCAAATGTCTTTCCCTACAAGGTCCCAAACACCAAGACCTTCTAGAAGGCCTGAATGCGCTCCACATGGAACATAACCGATGCGGCGCAGGCGGTGTAGATCTCATTATCTCCGCAAATGAGGCGCAAGGTCTGGCTGAGTCGCTCCAATCTGCTGGCGCTGCCCCAACCGGTCAACTCGCTTATGACATGGCCCGTTTGGAGGCGTATATTCCCGCCTATGGAAGCGATATGAACCCAGGCCATAACCCCGTAGCCTACGGCTTGGGCGGAAGGATTTCCGACGCCAAAGGCTGCTATGTGGGTCAGGAAACCGTAGCCATGACCCGAGACCGTGGCCGACCGCCGCAAATCATGGTATGGTTAATGGGCGAAGGAGCGGAACTTGGCAAAACGGGTTCAACTCTTTCGGTTCAAGACCGCGTCGTTGGGCATTTAACCTCAACTGCGTACAGCCCCAAAAACCAGGCGTGGCTGGGGATTGGACTTGTAAAATTCAATGACGCAGAGGACGGAGCCATTTTAACGGATGAGTTGAGCGGTTCATGGACCATACGCAAGATCAGCAATTACAAGGCGAACGAACCATGATGATTCACGGTGTGGAACACGAAGTCGAAATTAGGGTGAATGTGCATTTCAATGCGTCTCATTCACTACCCATGCGCCCAGAACTCCATTTGCACGTGTGGGATGTGGAATTCAGCGTTTCCGGTCCTCTCAATCCCGAGACCGGCATGGTTTGCGACTTTCTGGAACTGTCCGAATTTTTCAAGCCCCATGTTTGCACCCTCGACGGCGCCAATCTTCACGAAGCGCCCGAACTCGAAGGCTTGGATGGCCTCTTGGGCCTCACCGCCAAATACCCCACTTGCGACACCCTCGCCCATTACTTATTGTGGAAAGTGCTCCCCCATTTTGAAAAAGAGCCTGGATTCAGGGGACTCCGCATTTCTCAAGTAAAGGTAAGCATTTTTGAACCGGGCACGCCCGAAGCCTGGGGCCACGCCATAATCAGACCAAAGGCCTGATTCAGCTTTCTTCTTGTGAATGCTTTAAAGCATGGGCTTCCAGTTTCTCCTTGAACCAGTCCTCCAGAAATCGGTTTAGCTTTCGGACCTTCAATGGGAGAGTTGTCTCCGACTCAATTTCCGGTGGAAGAACCAGAGGCGGAAAAAACTGGATGTGGAAGTGGATCTGACGATCCGGGCTTGTGCTAAAAATTTTGCCCTTTAGCAAATAGGGCGGCTCGCAGGTAATAAGAATCGGCGCTATGGGAACCCTATTCCTCACCGCGATCTGGGCCGCGCCGCGACTAAAGGGATTCATCCCCTGATAAGGAGAGCGGGTGCCTTCAGGGAAGACCATGACACTATTCCCCTTGGCAAACTCTCGCCGGGTCATTTCAATGATAAAGGGGCCTGCGTCATTGGGTAAAAGACCAGCGGTGGCCAAAACAGAGCCAATAAATTTATTGCGAAAAAGGCTCTTCTTCACCAGGCAATTACAGTTGGGGATTTGACCCAGAGCAGCCACAACGTCGAGCAGGGAGGGATGATTTGCGACATAAAGACAAGGCTCAGAGGACGGTTGACCTGTTGTTTCAAAGTGAATCGAACGAGTCCAGTGAATGCCTCTTGTGAACCAGAAAAAGCTGCGCCTAACCAGATTCAAACCCCAAAGACGTTTACGCTTTTCGCTTACTGGGGCCAAACGGATAAGAGGAAGGATCGTTATCGATAATATGACGCCGCCCAACCCAAAAATGGCAAAGAACATGGCGGTGCATATCCTGTTCCACTGTCTACACAACCACCGAACTGGGGTTGATCTTGATCGCCTCGCCATCTCCGCCGCCTCAAATAACAAATACTACCGGACGGCATCTTATCATATTTGCTATTGCAGGTGAAACAGGCCCATAAAGCAGATTCTATTATACCCGTTATTTCGCAGCAGTCACGCCTCGCCCCAACACCGGAAAGAGTGGTTAACCCCGTCGTCACGAGGTTAACCCGGGATAGCACTGGAGGGCGCTGGCTCAGTAACCGAATCTGCCGCGCGCGGGGAGCTGCGCGGGTTGAGATCCGTTACTGAAGAAGGCTGAGAACAGATTGAGACGACTGGTTGGCCTGAGCAAGGGCCGAAACGCCGGTCTGGTTCAAAATCTGATATTTGGTCAAGTTCACCACTTCGGAAGCGACGTCCGCGTCACGGATCTGGCTTTCTGCGGCCTGGATATTCTCGGTCGAAATGCCGATACTGTTGATCAGCGTATTCAGGCGTTGAGACTTGGCGCCCAAAAGGCCTCTGTTCGATGAAATAAGCGAGATCGCCGTGCTTACAGCGGCAAGAGTGGCGTCTGCCGCGTTGGATGTAAGCAAATCGCCTGTAACCCCAAGAGTTGCTGAATCGATAGGCTGGGTCGTAACTGTTACGATTTCTGAGGACAGCTCACCGACCCGAACGGTAAAGGAAGACCCGAAAATCTCGCCGGAATCAAACCGAGTATCCGAATCCAAAGCGTCTAAGGCTGCCTTGATCTCCGTGAATTCCTGATCAAGGGCCACCCGGCCTGCGGATGAGGTGGTGCCCGAAGCCGCCTGCTCAGCCAGTTCTGCTGAACGAACCAAAAGGTTCACCGCTTCCTGCATCACGCCTTCAGCTATGGCAATGCGACCATTCCCATCGTTGGCGTTCCGCCTCGCCTGATGCAGAATTCGGATATCTGCTCGCAGGTTGTTTGAAATTTGCAAACCAGCCGCGTCGTCCGAGGCCTGATTGATCCGGCTGCCCGTGGACAGTCTTCCAATAGTTTTGTTGAGCCCAATTTCTGATAACTGTAAATTTCTCTTGGCCTTCAGCGACCCGATATTATTGAGAATCGAAGCCATTGTATCCTCCTTGGATAACCCTTAACGAACGCGAGCTGAAGAGCCTTCCCGACTCATTTCATATGATTTTGCGTTCGTTGTTCCCTCCGTGCTGCGTCTTCGCCGTGCAACAGTGATCCGCTGACGAGGAAGAGGCTCTAATTAAAGGCGTTGACCTTTAATTGCCTGCTGCTTGAGCTGCTTGTGGCTCTGCCGCGTAAAATGACTATAGCAAAGGCCGTGCCAAAATGCCAAGACACACATAAACAGGTATTTATGTGAAATTTGGTGCTAGGAGCCTCTGTGCATATTTTTCCGGGCTCGGCATATCTTGCCGGGTTTTCCCGCCCTGCACTGGGGAATACTTGCCCTCATCGCACGACCGCGCCACTATTTTTTGCCCTAAATTGCCAGGTTAAATCGGGTTCTTTCCTGCCAAATCCCGAATAGCAAGCGCCAATCTTTCAGGGCCGCCCTCTCGTAATGGCGATTTTTTGGGCTTCTTCGATGTTCCATGGAGGAGGTTGGCCATACCGGTCACTGCCGCCAGAGGATCCTCAAAACGCAGGGCCGCCTGTGCCTCGTCCAGAGCCGCCATTTCTCCCGGATCTTGGTTGGGAGTTATGACTACCGTCGTAAGTTTAGCGGCAAGGCACTCAAAAAAGCTAACGCCATAGACGGTGATAGCATGGCTACACTGGGCAAGCACCCCATTCAGATCGGACGGGTTGTGCATCAGCGTCCAGATCAGGCGAGGGTTCGCAGGAATATCAGGCGCCGGCGCATAGGGACCTTGCACCCAGATAATCGAACAGTCCTCTGGCAATAAGGCGTCAATATGTTTTGGCAAAAGGCTGCCAAGGCCAAATGCGTCCGAACCACCACTTAGAGCAGCGATCACAGGGCCATCGTTCGATTGATGACGCGTCTTTATGGTCGATTCCAACAGGTAGCAGTCCCAACCGTAGCGATGTTTATCGGGTTCGGCCACACCAGGTCTCATATAAAAGGAAGGGACCCAATTGAGGTGGACCAAGGCTTTTGGCAAGCAGAAATCGATTGAGGCCAACCTGACTCCAGCCCTTTTCAGGTCTCCCAATTTAGACAACAGGGTTGGATCAACCTGGGAATGGTGCAGATCGGATATGATAACGTCAGCCTTTGCCCCCTCTGCTTCTAATGCCTCGCTTAGATTTTCTGTGAAGCGGTGCGGGATGAGGCGAAGACCTTTGATTTCAAGGGGCGGACCTGCAATGAGGAGAGCAACTCCAGCGCTTACCGCATCTTGCAACGCTCTTGCAGCCCGGATCGTTCGGGTGAGATGACCCAGGCCAATTGTGGGACCCTGAGAGACTAGAAGCAGAACGCGCAATGAGGACTCAACTGGCGTTTTCTGTCTCACCTTCCCATTAATAGCTCTCAAATCTGGTTCCTTTTCAAGCCACGAGATAACCGCTGGCAGGTCTACAATCACATCGTTGGAATGCTCTGCATGCCAACGGTCATAAATGGTTTCCATGAACTGATAATCGCTGGGCGTGTCTACAGAGAGGCGGTGGTGTAAGCGGTAAAAGATGGAATCATCTGTAATGATTGCTTTTCGCAATTCTTCGAAGATGGGACGAAGGACCACGCCAACATGTTCCCGTTCCGTTGGGGTTTTGGACATGGCCACGATCCGATTCCAAAGAGATGCGGAGTATACGTCAAAGCCTTCGTGGATTGACGGCGCGCCATCCTTCAGGCCCACGTATGCTGCCTCAGCGTTTTGTTCAAACAGCGCTTGAATAAGCCGAGACAGAGTGCGAGGCTCAATGAGCGGCGAGTCCCCACATACATAAACTATGCAGTCCGGCTGCTTTTGAGAAATTATTGCATCCAAGCGACCGGTTAAATTGTTCACATCGCCGTCGAAGGCAAAAACCTGTTTTTGGTTTGCTTCACACCAAGCGACCAGGGGCTGATTGGTCGCGTCCGCTGTGGTGGCGAGAATGACCTCGTCAATTTGAGAAACCTGCTCAAGGCGCTGGAATATTCTGTAAATCAAAGGCTTGCCCGCCAGATTCAGAAGATGTTTTCCTGGGAGGCGACTGGAATTGAGGCGAGCGCCTATAATCGCAATGACGTGGGGCATGGTTTTCTCTTTTAGACGAATTGATCTTTCAGAAGCAGTGCGCCGGAAGACCATTGAAACTTTATCATATTTTTATGGGCTCTGATTTCCGATACTTCTAACAAGGGCCAAAAAAGCAACCCTAACGCTATTAAAATGCATTACAATTAATACAGCGAGATCACTGATGGGAATTGCCTATGAACCAAAACGAAGCTCGAAGAGTTCTGCTGGCCACCAGTTCGGAATTATTACGCGCCAGGATTGGCGAACCCCTGAGAGACGAGGGCTATGAGGTAGAGGAACTCAACTCCTCCCTTCAGGTGTTAGATCGCCTCAAGGATCTCAGCGAGGGTGTCCTTATTATGGGGCGACATTTGGACGACGGCGAAGCGCTTCCCTTCTTAAATCAGTTGGATGAACCCAAAATCCCAATAATCATGATCGGTGTGGATCGACGGAGGGAGCGGGACTACCGAAAATGTGGGGTGCGATTCTTTCTCTACCCGCCCTTCTTCCCAGAAATGGTGAACATGAAGCTGAAAGTGGTGTTCGATCCAAAAGAGGAACGCGGGCTCGGCCAAATGCGTCATCACGACCGGATCTGCGTGGAAAACCTGAAAATAGAACTCATCAGGCCCATCAAAGAATTGGTGAATGTAGCGGACCTGGGATTGGGAGGCGCCAAAATTACGGCCAACAATCTGGAACAACGCTATGTGGGCCGTTTGTTGAAGATGCAGTTGGTCTACGGGCAGAAGACTTTTTCTATAAACGGTCGTTTAATCTGGTGTGAAGACGGTATGGCGGGCATTCATTTTATGGCCCCAAAACCTCTTGGCTTTAGTGAGTTTTTTAATGATATGGCTTCCGGCCTTTAGGGGAGATTGCCATGTGGGTTGAAAATGTTTGCAGGTTTTGGGAATGAGGAAATGGTATACTGACCGATGTGGATTGATACGGGCTTGTCATCGCGGTAGCCCCTGCTCACTTTTTTTGAGGTATTCATTGGTTCTAATCTGCTTTTTGTCACAAGCCCAAACGTGTCCCCCAAGGGGCGGCATATGATCCAGGCCCAACAGGATGGGGCTTTACATATCGACTCTAAAGGGTTTGCGCGAGAGCTCGGTCATCTGAAACATGACGCTGCTGCAAGCCTGGATATCAGCCATTATCATCATATGCGTAGACTGGAATTGGTCGGAAGAGCTTGCACGATTGTTGGGTTTGTCCTGGCGATCTGGGTTCCCATCATAGCCGCTCTGTTTATCAGTATGGGTCTGTTGACGCGATGGCTTCTTGCGCATCATATCTGCCATGGTGGATACGACAAAGTGCCCGGCATTCCAGCACGTTACACCAGTAAGGTGTTTGCCCGTGGGTGGCGGCGTTTTCTTGACTGGTTCGACTGGATCCATCCTGAGGCCTGGCATTACGAACACGACTTTTTGCACCATTACTATACAGGTGAAGATCACGATCCAGACCTGGTGGAGCGAAACGCCGACTTGCTCAGGCGTATGAGAATTCCCATGTTTCTTAAATATGTGGTTTTATTCCTGGTGGCTATAACCTGGAAGTTCTCCTACTACGCCCCCAATACATTGAATGCGCTTGAAAAGAAGAAGCGCTTTAAGGAAAGCAATGGACACAGAAACCACATTGGCTTACTCAATTTCATGGATTTCAGGCTGGAGGCCGTTCGCCGATTATGGTTTTCCTGTTGGGGTCCCTACTTCCTTTTTAACTTTGTCGCCGTCCCGCTTGCCTTTCTTCCTCTAGGTCAAACCGCCAGTTTGAACGTACTCCTGGCCAGGGTGCTGGCCGAGTTGCTGCACAACCTTCATATGTTTATGGTTATTGTTCCCAATCATGCGGGAGCTGATGTGGTTCGCTTCGACCACCACTACCGCAATCGCGAGGAGTTCTTTACCAATCAGGTGCTGGGTTCAGTGAATTATCACTGCGGATCCGAATGGCTCGATTATAGTCAAATGTGGTTGAATTACCAGATAGAACACCACCTCTTCCCGAGAATGACCATGCTGCAATATAGGGCTATCCAACCCAAAGTAAAAGCCATATGCGAAAAATACGGTGTGCCGTATCTCCAGGAAAGCATGTTTGTCAGATGTAGAAAACTGGCGGATATTTGCGTTGGCAAAACCGACATGGCCCGTCAAGCGCCTCCCCCTGTCACAATCCATCAGAATGAGGAAAGCCTGGCGGAATCCGCAGCCGTCTAGTAAAAGATTTGGAACTCGTTTCAGCGAAAGTTTCGATTAAAGCCCATCCCAACGGGTGTTTCACGCGAGAATTTTCAGAGACTCAACAAACGTAAAATCAAGAGAATTGTCCTGGTTTACCCTTGCCAGTTTCCCCGTTTAAAGCTAACATGGAAGGTTCCTGATATGGCCTTCTGCGCCCATTGTCTCTCCACACAGGGAGATTCTGCGTGTTATAGCGGCCTATCCCGTTTTTTTGGAGTCCATTCGGAGGCCGTCATGGCGACATTTTTCAAGTGGCTCGATGATCCATCCGTAAACCTATCGGATAAAGACGCCGCGCTATATGACAATTTAAAGCAAGTTTGGGATGCCAGCGCATGCCCAAATATTGCGACTCCGGACACCCAAACAGAATGGTCCCGTCTCTCCAGAAAGATGGAAACAGCGCCAACAGCCCGCCGGAGCTTTCATCCAGCATATGCCTTTGTGATTGTTGCTGCAATCATGGTGGCGGCGTTCCTGAACTGGGATTTCAAGGCTGAAAGCGGCGACTACGCAACGCCTATTGCCCAGACCATGACTCTCACCCTGCCGGACGCCTCTACCGTCCAACTCTCTGCTCAATCCAATCTTGCTTACGAAGAAGATTTCAATCGGAAAAATCGTAACGTGTCATTGCAGGGCGAAGCGTTTTTCTCCGTTAGGTCCGGCGACATGCCTTTTATAGTACAAACTCAGTTGGGTCAGGTAAAAGTGGTTGGCACTCGTTTTAACGTCCACTCCCGGAACAATCTTGTAGAGGTTTCCGTAGTAGAGGGTATTGTAGAAGTTACTGCAAACCTGAAGGAAGGGCAGCGCAAGGTTGTGCTTTACGCAGGGGAACAGGTGTCTTATACCAATTCCTCTGAGATGGAGGACGTCCAGAAAAAGGAAGGCTACTCCGGTTGGCTCGATGATGGTCGTCTGGATTTGGAGGCCGCGCCCGCCAGCAGGGTTTGTGCGGAAATTGAACGTCGATTTAACGCCCCTGTCCGTTTGACCAATCCGGAATGGGGAGAGACCCTGGTAAGCGGATTATTCGAAAACGATCCCGAATCCATGGTGAACTCTCTTTGCGTTATGCTTGGGCGATCCTACATCCTGGAAAACGGCGTCTATGTTATCCGATAGGTGAGTCGGATATGAGGCCATTTTTCATCTGGTTGATACTGTGTACGAGCGCAATCGCCGCCGATAATGGCTCTGTGAGCTACAACTTTAAGGACAAGCCAATGATTCCGGCTGTTCGTAGCTTGATGACACAGTACAATATTCCGGTAGTATTCCCAACTCGCCTTTTGAAACGAGAAGTGGCCAACGCCAGTTGCGAGAACTGTTCCATTGAAGAAGCGCTTGACCGCCTTTTCGCCAACACCCTGATCGTATGGGAAAAAAATGATGTGGGTCAATACACCCTGAGAAAAGGGTCCTGTCAGATAAACGGAAAGGTGGTTGCTGGAAGCGAAAGCAGGGTGAGCGGGGTGGGCGTCAACCTGTTTTCCATTGGGGAAAACGGTGAGGAAAAAGCAGTTGGAGAAACGCTGAGCAGCCCCACTGGTCGCTTTTACTTTGAAGATTTGAAGCCTGGTCGGTATGGTGTGCGCATTGAGGAGCATGGCTTTGCTTCCTTCTCCAAGGCAAGCATACTTCTGGAAAAGGGTCAAACTCGCGGACTGCATATATATTTGGAAGAAACGTCTCAACGAATTGAAAAAATTACCGTTACTCCCGGCTATTACATTTTCCGCGATGAACCGGTGAGCATGAGGGTATTAACTCATGAAAGGCTTCAACGCATGCCTCGATTTGCAGAGGATGTCTATCGTTCGGTGGACCATGTACCCGGAATCAGCAGCCCGGATTTGTATTCCTCCTTTCGAATTCGCGGCGGAGATATGGATGAAACCTTAATCCTTTTTGACGGGGTGGAATTGGTGGAGCCCTTCCATTTCAAGGACGTTTTTTTTGGGTTGTTTAGCATTATAGACAATGAAGCGGTTGGCGATGTAGAGCTTATGACTGCTGGTCTTCCCATAGAATATGGTAATAAAATGAGCGGCGTATTAAGCATATCCTCGCCCAAACCGGATGAGAAGAAAACCGTTTTGGGAATCACCACCCTGGGAGTTCGCGTGAAAACAGAGGCGTCTTTTCGCGATGGCCAGGGCGCCTACCTTCTGGCTATAAGGAAGGGGTTTTTTAACGATGATATTTTGCTAACCGAATTTACCGAATCCGCCAATGACAACCAGGTGGAGAGCGATGTGGGCTATTGGGACATGTTTTCCAAGGTAGCCTATCAGTTGAATGAGAACCACCGGCTCACCGGCAGCACGCTGGTCGCGGGCGACCACGCTACCTTAACCGAACCCATCTATGAGGCGGAAGGCAATGGCGATGTTGACACCGAGGGTGGCAACACCCTGTACTGGCTAAATTTACATTCGTTTTGGACCAGCGATCTCACCAGCAGAACAACCCTCTACGCAGGACGTTTCACCAGGAAGACAAATGCCCTGGACGACTTAGGCGAGTTCCGTTTTACTGTAAATGAAAATCGCAGATTCAACAGATCGGGACTCCGCTCGGACTGGACTTTAAACCATGAAGACAGGCATCTCTTGAAATGGGGATTGGATCTGAGCACCGCCAATCATTTTCTGGATTACGACAATGCTGTGCAACAAGACAGCACTTTGCTAAACCGAAATCCGGCTCCCATTGATGTAGAGACAAAGAAAAACACCCAACGTTTAGGAATCTATCTTGCTGACCGTATTCGGCTTCGATCAACGCTCACTGCCGAATTTGGGTTGCGCTACGATGAACAAACCCATACAGGCGACCGGGTGTTAAGCCCCAGAATTTTCCTAAATTACGCCCCCCAATTAGGGCATTCCCTTAAATTTGGCTGGGGCCGCTTTTATCAACCCCAGGACCTTTTTGAGATACAAGCCGAGGATGGCGAAGATTTTTATTATGAAGCCGAGTTGGCGGAGCATTGGATTCTCAATTACGAGCACCGGTTCCAAAACGGCTTTATCTGGCGAAATGAACTCTATTTAAAGAACTATTCCAATTTACACCCCCACTACATCAATTTTCTGGACCCACATAACAGCTTCATGGAGGTCCAAGGAGATCGGGCTCGAATCGACCCAATATCCGGTAAGGCGCGTGGGTTTGAAACCTCTCTATTTAAACAGTTCACGCCAAAACTGGCAGCCTCTGTGAATTACACCATTTCCGACGCAAAGGAACATATGATAGACGACCTTGGCCGAGAACGAGATCTCTATCACTATTGGGACCAGCGGCATGCCGTGAACCTGTCCTTTGACTACGTTCAGGGCAGTATCTGGAGCATTGGCATGGCGTTCCATTACCACAAAGGTTGGCGCACAACCGATGTATCCGCTATACGAACGGACGTGGATGGGTCAAACGTCCCAATTTTCGAAGCCGATGTAGGCCCATACAACGACACATTTTTTCCAAGCTACCACAGAATGGACCTTCACTACCGTCGGACCTTCCTTCTACGGAAACGCTATCAGGTGAGCTTTTTTGTGGATGTCACCAATATCTATAACCGTCGAAACGTACAGAGTTATGCAGATCACCAGGCCTTCCTGGGCGCCAATGACAATCCAGAAGTAAGCTTTGACAGCGATATTTGGATTCCCCAAATTGCCAATCTTGGGTTTCATTGGACGTTTTAGCAGAATCCCCATAGATGCTCTATCAGTCTAATGAATTGACGCATCATCAGTTGCTTAGAACGCCATTGTCGAACTTTGAATGTTCCATTCGAGGCGAGGGTCATTCAAAGCCTTGAGTTCTTTGATCATTAGGTCCTGGAATTGGGGCTTCAAATGATAGACCAGAACACGGCAGTCCTGCTTCAATTTGGCTAAATCACGGGCCAAAAGCCCCGGCGTATTGTGACCGCTTGTGACACCCAGATCTTCCATGCTGTTGGGAAAAGAACAGTCCACAATCACCGCTTTTAAATTGTTGCATTCATTGGCTACTTCCCATATTCGGTCCGTGCTGCAGGTGTCTGACGTGAAAATAATGCTGGAATTGTCCCTGGAGATCAAGAAGCCCGTACAGGGCACCGCATGATTGACCCTGATGGGCGTTACCTCAAAATCCCCGATCTGATTGCAGGTCTCAGGTTCAAAGGGACAAAACCTGATGGTGGGTTCTTCTACTGAGGGGAGGAGTGAAAAATCCGGCCAGATATCTTCGTTAAAAATGTGGGTCCGAAGAGCTTGAATCACGCCTGGCGTTGACCAGATTCGCAAGGGCTGGGTCTTCATGCCAAAGAGGTTGTCTGCAAGGAAGGGCAGTGATAAGGTATGGTCTAGATGAGAGTGGCTAATGAGGATGTCGGTAAGCTGAGTTTGGCGTTTGAGAGATAGGGTTTGGGTTAAACAACCCGCATCAATAGCCAAACAGCCGTCAACCAGAAAACTGGTGAGATTGTTGCTGTCCGTGCAACCGCCATATGCTCCTAAAAATTCAATTTGCATAACCTATCCGACTACCCTGAAACATGATATGATTGTACCATAAGATGTGTCTATCCCCAATATTTTGAACTAAATTCTATCTCCAATCGCCTGTTCCCACCGCATTCCGTGGCCTTCTGTGACAAATTTCACAGAAATCCCAGAAAACAGTATTCATAAGCTTACGAGCCTCACTCTCTCAGGTTGCAATCTCCTCCTCAAGACCGAATCTGTATGGATTTCAGCAGTACAAACAATAGCGGTATTTGCACGAGTGTGGGCAACAGAAGCCGAACTTCAAATGCGCCGGTTTGCAAGGCGGTGTCCACCATGTCAGGTCCGCTTTGAATTTGAGGAAGAATCCAACTTAAATAGGAGACAAACTGCAAGCCGCTAATCTCCATATAGGGTACGATATATTCACTGAGATAACCCAAATAACCAGAACCAGCCCAAATAGCGCCGTAGATAATTATGGCCATTCTAAAATCAGTGAGACACCGCAAACACTCCAACCACAGAACGAGGCAAACGGAAATCAAACCCAGCCAGATAAACGCCAGGAGCGGTTCCCCTAAACCACGACCGCCAACCACCAGTCCCGCCACAAAGCTTGGGGCGAGAAGGCAGGTCGGGATAAGGAAGGATGTGATCCAAAAAGAAGCGCCTCGCTCTCCTTCCGGCGCATCGCCAGCGGTCAACGCAGGCGGCGAAAGCAGGTAAATGGGCGTCATGGTGCTCAGCAACCCCGCCAGCAATCGGGCAAGTGAATATTCACCCAACATCTGGCCGCCAACAACCATTTGATCGTGCTGAATCTTTAAATTGAGAAGGATAATCACAGCCGGGACCACCCCGATCAGGATCAAAGCAATCGCCACCTTTTTTTCAAAAAAGAGATGGCTGCTCATACACCGCCTCCCTCATCGCCATTATGGGAACTCGGCTGCTGAGACGCCGTATCCTCAGCCATTTGAGCCTTTGCAAGCCCTCTCAAAATGAACAAATGGGCCGCCAGGGCCACGGCATGATAAGTAAGGACGTAGCGAAGACCCCCGCCAATATAGGCATAGGTTGGCGCAGCAACTCCCAGAATGGCCACCAACCCTGGGTGGCAAGATCCTTTTCTGGACTGTAGATGACTTATGGCGATGAGAACGAAAAGGGCGATTGTAATATTCCCGCCAAGGGCTTCCACCCTGTTGGCCGCCAGATTCATTTGTAGATCCAGAGCGTAGATGCAGGCTGTTAGCGCGATGGATGCTAACTGCACTCCGATCACCAATCCCAAGTAAGGTGTTTTTGTCATATTGCGTTTCTCCACAAATCCAACCCGAACCACAAAATACCATACACTACCATGAAACGGGAATTCCAAAAAGAGAAAGGACCCATTCCGGCCATCTCAAAGGAGAAAAACCGAACGTGGGTCCTCAAATGAAGAGTTGACATTGTTTCGGACATCAGCCCCTAAAGAGGACATCCTCTCTGTGGAACCACTTCACGCAAAATCCCAGGGCAGCCAATGCGAAGACCAGCGTAGACCCGAAAATCACAAAAAGCATTCTGTAATCGATGGTGCCCTTGACCAACTCCTTGATCGCCAGCGATGTATTGGTAACTGGAACCATTGCCCAACCCCATGTCAGCTCAACACCTGGAAGGAACGCCAGGACCGCAGGAATAATAAAGACAAACTGCAGTGGAGCCGCATAACTCTGAGCTTCTTTGAAGTTTCTGGCGTAGATGGAGATACTGAGCATGACACATGCGATCACCATGGCGAGTGGAACCAGGGTCAAGGCCATAAGCGCATAGTCGATAAACGACATAGCGCTCAACACCTCGCCCAAGGTGAATTTCAACATTTCCTCTGCTTTCACAGCGACCCAGACCCCCATCGAGGCCACTGTCAACATGGCCGCCGTGATGCTGGTGGTGAAGATCACCAGAAACTTGCCCAGCACCAAGTAGGATCTGGGAACCGGGGTCAGCAACAGCGTTTCAAGAGTGCCTCTCTCTTTTTCTCCAGCGCCAATGTCAATGGCTGGGTAGAGCGCGCCGACGAAACAGAAGATGATCAGCAGATAGGGCAAAAGACCGCCAAATCCCTCGCCCCAACGCTCGCGGTCATCGGCAATCCCAATTTTATTGAGAACAGAAGGCTCCAAAATGCCATCTTGTCTGGTTGCGCCCGAGACGCCTAATGCGTTGAAACGGTTTCTTCGAATCTCATCGTTGAAGAGGTTTAAAACGTTCTGCGTTCGAGGAATCACCTTGCTTGTGAGGGAGGCGTTGTTGTAATAAACGTCTACAGTCAGTTGACTCCCGTAGTCAAGAATCTCTTTGGTTTCAGGTGGCAACGCCAGACCCAGCTTGATTTTGCCATCCTGAATGGCTGCTTTGAACTGGCTCTTGTCGGTAAAGCCGTCTACCAGTTCAAAACTCTCCTGTTCTTTAAACAACCCAACCATTTCTGGGGCCAGTTCGCCGCCGATAATGCCAATCTCAATCTTCTCAGCCTGGGCTTTCTTTTCTTGTTTCGCCATGAAACTGAACATGAGCTGGAACAGGACCGGCATGATGACGGTGGGCAGTACAATCATGAATATGAGGGTCTTACGGTCTCGCAATACCTCTTTCATCTCTTTCAGAAAAATGATGAGAATGCTATGCATGGGGTTCACCTCCTACCAGCTTCAGGAAGGCTTCTTCCAAATCCTCTTCTCCGGTTTGGGACTTCATTTCTTCCACCGTTCCAGTGAAATAGACCTTGCCCTGATGGATGAGAACCACCTTGTCGCACAAGCGTCTGACCTCGCTCATGAGATGGGTGGAAAAAATAACCGTTTTTCCCTTCTCTCTACAATTTCTTATAAAATTGACGATGGTGCGCGACGACAGAACGTCCAAACCAGAGGTGGGTTCGTCGAAGAAGATTACCTGGGGATCGTGAACCAGGGTTCTGGCGATGGAAACCTTTTGCTTCATGCCTGTTGAAAGACTATCGCATCGTTTGTCTCTAAAACTCTCCATTTCCAGCATGGAGAACAATTCATCCATTCTGGCCTTTAGCACGTTCCCACTGATGCCATTCAACTTGCCGTAATAGGCAACCATTTCCGCAGCGGTAAGCCGACCATATAAGCCGGTGCTTCCCGAAAGGAAACCGATTCTTTTCCGCACTTCAATGGGATTTTGGGTAATATCCACTCCGTCAAGGAGCGCTGTCCCTTCAGTTGGTTTAATGGCCGTGGCCAACATTCGGAGGGTGGTGGTTTTTCCCGCGCCGTTCATTCCCAATAACCCGAGAATCTCTCCTGCGACGCATTCAAAATTCAGGTTTTGCACCGCATGGAATTTTTTGCCCTGTTCGCGCGGATCCTTTTCTTTTACCGGGTCTCCCTTCCTGGCTTTTGGAGCCGGGAAGGTCTTACTCAGACCTTTAACTTCAAGCATAGGTTGTTACTTCTCCTGATACACATCTCTCTATAAAATGATAATGAACTTCCGACAGCGCCCACCGATTAACTTACGATAATTGCACGCAGATGGTTATGGAAAACGGTTCTCTGGTATGTTCTCAGGCCTAAATATGTCCTCCAAAGCACTGTTAATAAGGCGTCTTTTCGAATTTCATCACACCTTTGGGCATCCACCATTTGATCACTTCCACCTTGAGACGGCCTGCTTTCACGGCTGGGTCCGCCTCCGCCAACTTGCGAACCGTTTCTTGATCCATGTCGCCGGGGTAGATCACGAGACCCCGAATGGCGTATTCGGCATCCACTTCAAGAGGGCCGGCCACCAGGATCTTTCCTTCATCGAATAAGCTTTTGAGATGTGCGAGATGTTCCCGTTGAATTCGAGCGCTGTCCTCTTCATTCTGATCTCTCGCGTCTCCTTTTTTCAAAAAGACCATCCAGTAGGTGTCAAAGGCCTTGGGAACAGCCGACTCTTCAGCGCCGCCGCCCATGAGAATCACCAATAACAACCCCAGCATAGATCACCTCCTGAAGAATCTAGACTCCTATCATAACCCAAATTGGAGATCAATGTGAAAGAGGCTTTTTTAAAGACCGTTGCCTGCGCATTGATCTATGAGCGGAATAAGGGTTCGGATATCCACTTCCGGCCATTGGGGCAGGCTCGCATCAAGGATGCAAGTGACGCAGGGTCCAGAAACCTGGGCGTTGGTAATCGAAATGTCGTCAACATACCAACCTTCTCGGGAAACCCCGCTATCAGACGAAAAGGTCCACCTTATCATGATGTTGGAGCCGTTGAATGCCGACAAATCGGCCGTGTATCGGGTCCAGCTAAGGTCGGTTCCTGTAAAACAGTCCGTTGTTAGGGGGATGGCGCAGGCATTGCCCGATTCCGTGAAGGAACCGGGATAACCGCCCGTAAGCGGGAGATGATTCCAGGTCACGCCGCCATCGGTGGATACGGTAACCTCGCCGCCATCGTACCCGGATTCAATGTCGAAGAGGGTCCAAAAGCTGAGTTCTGAGGAGGCCTTGTCTGTTAAGCTGATCTCTGGCGTTAGCATGGAGGAACACTGGTTATTGGCATAGGTGGAAAAGAAACTGCGAGACCCGCTGTGGCTCCGCGCTCCAACCAACTCCCATCCCACATGGCGACCCGAGCTTAAGGTCATGGTGAGATCGCCCAATTCTGCGCTGGTCCCCCAGGTTCCTGAAGTTAAAGGCCCTACAGGCGAACCTGATCGCATCTTCACGTTTGCATCCTCCACGCCGTTGTTGGAGTCCACCGATCTCACCACGTAATAGGAAGTCTCCCCAAACACAGGAGTAGGGTCTTCATAGGAAAGCTCGGTTAGGCTCTCGGCGATCCTATTCTGGGCGCTGGGCACAAACTGATCAGAATCACCGCGATACACGTTATACAGAACGGGACCGCCGCAATTGGAAGTGGCAGGGGACCAGGAAAGACGCAGCAGGCAATTCGTCCCGGGAACGGTTTCCACCACGCCAATGCCTTCAAAACCGGGCGGTGCGTTGCAAGGCCCGGTGGTGGTGACACTCACACAGGCTGTAGGCTCCGATTCACAATTGCCGGTTTCTTCAACCGCGGTAATCCTGTATGAATAGGGGATTTGTCCAGCAGGCGTCGTATCCAGCCAGGAACCGCCCGTGACATTCTCAGCAACCAGTTCCCAGTTGGATTGGGGACAGGAGCCAAAACTGCGAAAGATGCGATAACTCGCACTGGTCTCAGTCCAGGATAGAGAGATGGCGTTGTCGCCTGCAGGCTGAGCCGTAAACCCAGTTGGCGTCAACGGCGTATCGCACAAAATGGGGCGCAAGACAAAAAGGCCGCCGCTTGTATCGCTCACTACGGCCAACCCACTCTCAAAAAACGGATAAACACTCCAAGCTCCCGAAGTGCCCGATGCGTTGGACGAAGGGCGCGTGTCAAAAAAGGCCACCTCATCCAAAGCGCCTGATTCGATCTGCTCCAAACTGAGAATGCGAAGACCCGCCCGATAATTGGCCTGATACAAGTTGCCTTGATGAACGTATTGATTGTGGTCGGAGGCAGGCAACGCCGATTCAAAAAATCCAACAAGCGCAGGATTGGTAAGATCGGAAACATCCCAGATATAGGTTCTGGTATTGTGACCGTTGTTAATTTCGTCCAATTCATCATCCAGCAGGAAATAGCGGTGATCCTCGGTCAACCAACCCTGGTGCGTGTAACCCACGCCGGAATAACCATTTCTTGAAATCTGTACGGGATTGGCCTTATCAGTCACATCGGCCAGAGTAAGGGTGTTTTCATTGCAATTAAAACATATCTCACGGCCCTGGAAATTGGTGTCGGGACCTTGGTACACAACACATTGAGCGTCGTGGGTATAACCGTCCTGATCAAAACAACCCACAAAATTGGGATTCAATGGATCCGCAAGATCCATCATGTGCAGGCCGCCGGAACAGCCCGTGCCGCCCGATGAAATCCCAACAGCAAAGGCAAAACCGGATTCCTCATTGATCACGATATTATGAGTGCTTCCAAAGCCCGAGTAATGGGCCGTTTCCGAAAAGGTCACAGGCGGCGAGGCAACATCTCTCAGTTGGGTTAAATCAAAAATCTGCATGCCATGATTGCCCGCAAAGTCCGCCACCACATAGGCGTAATTGCCATAAGTCTTTATATCCCGCCAGGATGATGAAGAAGAAGCCGTGGGAAGCGTGCCAATGAGGCGCGGGTTCTCCGGATCGCTTAAATCCAAAAACGCCGTGCCCGTCGATAACCCCATCAGGGCGTACTCCACCCCTGTCGCAGGATCCGTCCAACCCCAAATATCACTGCCGCTGCCGCCGCCCATGTCCGCAAGAGAGACATGAGCCATTAAATCCACAAAATCACAGGGATAGATCTCGGCAATACCGCCAACACAGGGTTCGTGGTGCCTGCTTTGAGCAAACGCACAGAGGCCGCTCAAAAGCCAAATCAAAACGGGCAGGGGATGACGACTTGTCATAGCGCGTCTCCTTATCCAGAGCTTTTTCGGGTTGAATAGATTGCCGAATCCAGTACGCCGGCCTTACTATTCTTACACACCCAAAGGCTGGCCCACAATCGGTTTCAACATTTTATTCAATGGCCCATCGAACCAACTCAGGATAAGCGGCCATCTAATCTCATGAGAGCAGACAGCGGCATCAGCAGGGATACAGGCCTGAAATTACTACTTAAGAGCCTGCATCCCCCACAGTTACTCCGCGAGAGGATTGGACTTGCGCACCTTGACATGGGTCTTGGAGCGAATTGCAACATTGGGATCCGACGAGAAGATATCCACCTCCTGCTCCTTGATGGAGACTGGCAGCTCCAGGTTCATGACATACTGGGTTTGAACCGCGCTTTCAATATCTTCGATATAGTCCCGAATCAGGCTGCGATCCGCCTTGAATATGCGATAGTGAAACCCGCCCGATTCCTCGGCCAGAATCTTGACAGCGCCCTGGTTGATGGCGCTCTTGCGGATTTTTTGGCCGATATAATTCTTGCGAGAGTCCTTTTTGGCGAAAAAGCGAGAGAGGCCAATAGCGCGAACCACTTTCTCCGCCCGACCTGTCTCTTTCTGGAGGAATTTGGTTTCATCGTCGGATAGCTCCGGGTTGTTGTCCAGCCAAAGACTGTAGATAACCACGTCATTTTCGCGGGCATAGGACAACATGGCGTTCATTCGGTAATGGCCTTCCTTGCCAATGCCGTCGGAGACCAGAATGATCACCTTTCTGCCTGAATACTGGTGGAGCGTATGGATGCTGGAAATGACTGCATCGTAGATATAGGTCTCGTTTTCGATATAGAGCTGGTCCCCTTGCTTGGGGTTGGGCTTGGCCACCTGAAGGCTCTCTGCAACCGCCAGCAACACGTCCTTGCTCTGGTTGGGCTCCATGTACTGGTGGTAGTCGCTGTTAAAGCCGACAAAGTAACCTCTGTCCTGGGGCCGCATGGACTGAATGAACTTGCGGATGGCGCTGATGTTGCCCTCGAAAGACTCCTTCATGCTGTAGGAGGTGTCCACCACGTAGCAGTAGGTGATGGGCTCGTCCACCTTCATGATATCCTTGGGCTGAGCGGGCTCGCCGTCTACTTCAACCGAAAGGCTTTTCAGGTCCAAGTCGCTGATAAACTTAAGCTTCGGATCAAAGGCATTGAAGTAGATCTGCACAACCCGAGTCTGAATCTTCTCATCGGCCTTTAGGGGGATCAACTCCTTCTGCACCTTGAAAAGGCCTTCGTTCGTGTCCATTACCGCGGTGATGGTGTTCACGCCTGAAATGGAGAACTGGCCGCTATCGACAAAAACCTCCCAGGGCTCCCGGTCCTGCTGGGTGATCAAACGGCCATTCAGGAACACGTACATGGCCTTTACTTTAAGCTGAGGATCTGGGCGAAGCACCACGCGCTCCAAAAGTTCTGCGTTGGCCTGTGCGGGATGAATCATCTTGATTTTGTCGGAAACTCTGGCCTGAGTAAGCATGCTGCCGGAAGCGGAACCAGCGCCCATATTCCAAAGCAGCGGCGATATGGCAAGCTGCCCCGTCTCATCTCGGTAGGCCGATTTAATATGATGTTGCCCTGGCTTCACCCCAGTTAAAGGAATGGAAACCACGGTGCGATAACCCCAATGATCACTTACCGTTCGCTCCAATTTAGCATCGACAGGCTGGTGATCCAGATAATAGGTAACCTTGGGCGTCTCAGTGAAATTGTAGAAATGCTGCATCAGATACAGGCGATCATTTTTAAAAGAGGACCAATCGTTGGTTATTGGAAAGAACAGATCCTCAAAAACAAACTTCTTGGGCTCCTGAAATCCCTGGAGGGGAATGGTTTGCAGGTCGGGGGCAGCGAGAAGACTGGACGCCGCCGGTTGGGCCAGGGCTATGCGAGGCACGTCTATTTTCTGACGATCTATAGACTCGCGACCGTCCCGATCCATGAGGCGCAACACAATGTCGTATTGGTCTGGCTCAATAACCACAGAAAAGCTGACCAGTTGACCATTCTTTGGAGACACCCGCTTTTTGAAATCCTCCACCTTGTTATCGTAGGGGTCGTAGGCAGCGAGGTGAATGTCCATGCCCCGATCAGACGCGTCTTTGAAGGTTACCCCAACGAACAGCTCGGTTCGGTTCAGATCGCCTTTGAAGAAGGCATAGGTAAGTTCATATTCCAACTGGCGCTTATCATCGGCTACCAGATTCTCAATGTCCTTGGTGAATCCCAAATTGGGCAGGGTTAACTGGGATTCTTTAAAGAAATAGGGCTCGGCACGGTCCAGAACTGCAAGATTCCGAATGCGTTCCAACTGAGGCCCCACCTTATCCTTGTCCATAAGCACGTAATTGGGTCGCACGCCATCGTAGATGAACCTCAGTTTTAATTTGAACTCATTATAGATCCAAATTTCTTCGTATCCAGTCCTCAAGCCGGAATTGTCTAATTTGTTTTGGACCACATCGTCGGGGTCGCCCAACAGCAGATAGACCTGGCCTCTTTCGGTGCTGAAACCGGGGAGATCCGCCTCGGCGAATTGGTCACGGGCAATCTGTCGCCGCTCAAAAAACTCTCTTCGATAAGGGTTCGAAGTGGTTGCAGGGGTTGGGTTTCGCTTGTACCAGAAAATATTTTGAAAGTACTTTCGCGAGCGAAAATCGGGCAGGCTCTTGTAGATATCCTTTTCCCCTTCCGTAATGATCGGTTCAACGATATCCCTGAAATCCTCCTTTGCTTTCAGCTTCAGGGACTGGCCAAAAAGACCTGTTGTCAAAAGACCCAGTCCGGCAAAAAGTAGGATTCTGAAGGCGCCCATATTACCACCCTTTCCCCGAGCGAACAGAGCACCCGGTTGCTTATAAATTATACGCATGGGAGCTGCGAATTGCCGCCAGCTCCTCTGGATCCCCTATCATAGAACAAGGTGATCCTATTTTCACATCTCATTCGTAAAAAGACGCCAAATTGACGCTTTTAACCGATGAAACTCCATCCTATGAATAAGATAAGCAAGGATGGGGCCATAATTTTTACCGGAACTACTCGTAAAAGGCGAGAGAATCCAGTTTCTGATAATAACGGTTCTCATTAAAAACGTCGGGCGCGTATTCCCTTGCCTTGTTCAATGCCGCCGCCGCCTTTTCTTTCTCTCCAAGCTGTATGTAGGCTCGCGCCATGGAGAAATGGAATTCGTGTTCCGTTTTCTTGCGGCGAATGGCCTTGCGGTAATGGTTAAGCGCTTCCTTATAATGACCCTCGCCATAAGCCTCCTCGCCCAAGCTGAAGTGGTAATAGGGATTTTGTTTCCTAAAATTATCCGCTCGCTTCAAGAAACGATCACCCAATTTTTCCCGACCCGTTTCGTGATAGAGCCGAGCAAGGTTCACCATGGCGGTATATTCGTGGCGGTTAAGGTCCAAAGCCCTGAGATAGGCCTGCTCAGCGCGTTCATTCATTTTATTGGCCCGGTAATTCACGCCCAGATTGGACCAGGCAAAGCTGAGCTCCGGATCGGTATGCACGGCCTTCTCCAACCAGGCTGTGGCTGCAGCCGCATTGCCGCCGGAAAAGATCTCACACCCCACGTTGTTGTAGTATTGAGCCAATGCGCGGTAATCGCCAACCAACTTCTTGGAAGATTCCTTTCGCTCCTGGTAGGGGTTGAAATCTACCTCAATCTTCTTCTCGTCAATAACCACAACGGCATTCATGTGACGGCTCAACATTACCGTGTCACCTTTCTTGCTCCAAGTGGGGATAATATAGACCTCTTGGAAATGGGCGTCTAGACCGATATGCCGAGCCATGGCCACGAACATCGTGGTAAAGCTGAGGCAATTTCCATTGCGGGTCTGAAAAGTTTCGATCGCCGTTTTGGTTCTGGTATTGTCATATGTCAGGTTTAGGAAATC
>JBNKOV010000007.1:0-25722 GCA_050294955.1 Holophagae bacterium | reverse complement strand
CAACCCGCCCGACCCGGGCGAGTTCGCGCTGGAAGTGTGCGCCGCGCCGCCCAATCCAAGCGATCCCCTGGTCCTCATTAATGACAACGACGTGTTTGATTTCGGCGCCATTGGCAAAGATGAGCCCGACCTGTCTCTGCTCTTTTTCCTCAAAAACGCCGGCAACCTGGACTTCCGATTAACCAACGCGTTCATCTCGCCGGTGAGTGGGTCTCTCAACGCATTTGAAACCGATGCAGCAGACCTCTACGAAGACACCATCCCCACCTGTGACGAATCCCCCATCAATTGCACGTCCAGTTTCCACATTACTCTGAAAGGCAACATGTTGGGCGATCACGAAAGCAGGGTGTCCCTAACCTTTAAGGAGAACGGAACCAACACCCTCCATTTCTTCGACTTCAACGTAACAGGCTCCGTGGGCTCGCCCGCCCGCCTGATCTCAGACGCAGCGGTGGACGGCCATCTGATCAGGATCGTAGACCATCAACTGGAGATGCCCGCATCAACCTCTCAACCCAACACATATAGCCTGAAAAACATTGGAGAACGATCCCTGATCATTGATGATGTCTTCCTCCATATCACCGCCACTGGACCGGGCGAAGGCGGCTTTGAATTGGATGACAGCACGGTGCTAATTGGCCAGGAAATCCCGTGTGAGGGAGATGCAGGCTATTTCACCGTAAGCCTGAACCTGCCTCCCAGCTCGGACCCAACCCGGTTCGCGGCTCAATTGGAGGTCCGGTATAGAGAAGTAGGCTCACCCATCCAGAAAACCCTGTTTTGGGACACGGAAGGCATAGCAGAGCCCTTTCACGTAGAGCAGGCAGAAAACATCGTGTTCGAAGCGGACCAGGTCCCCTTTGGCTCCACAACTCAGGGCAACGATAAGACCCGGACCTTCAAGCTCTACTACGCCGGCCCCACGCCCTTGAATCTAGGACAGATCAGCGTTCCCGCCGGATTTGCTGTAACCACCCCGCTGCCATCGCAAATGAATAGCGGCGTGGCCACCTTCGGCCTCAAGCTGAGAGGCGATGTGAGCACGGGTTCCTACAACGGCCCAGTCCAATTCAACTTCAACGGAAACGGCGCTTCCGGAGCCTTTGTTTTCAATGTGACTGGGGCCGTCAATCCCGGCGCAAACCTGCCGCCCAACGCCGTGAACGACACGGTGTCCACCGATGAGAATACATCCATCACCATTGTGGTCACCGCCAACGATTCGGATCCCAACGGCGACGCCATCAGCCTGCCTACAAACCCAATCACCAATCAAGCCGACCACGGAACCGCAACCCGGATCTCCAGTCAGTCTATTCGATACACGCCAGACCTCAACTACACAGGGCCGGATAGTTTCCAGTACCAGATTGTAGACGGCAGATGCGGCTCGGATACGGCCACGGTTTTTGTAACTGTTGTAGACACAGGCCCTCAGGCCCCCACAAATGTCTCGGCCTCAGACGGCATAGGCGACTATGTTCTGATCACTTGGGTTTCGCCCCAGGGCGCCGAACATTACGAGGTGTATCGCGCACCGGCTTCAAACCCAACGCAAAGCGGCCTGATTGCCGATTCCTCCTCGTACCCAACCCACTTCACTCAAACCAGTTACACCGACTATACCGCAGTGGGCGATACGGTTTATCTCTACTGGGTTGTCGCCAAAAACGATGAGGGCAGAAGCCCCCTCAGTCAGTCCGACAGCGGATACGCCATTATCCCGGCGGAGCCCGACCTTATTCTTCAGAATGTGTCACTTACGGACACCTCTCTGTATCCCAATCAATGGTTCGGTTGGTCCGCGCAGCTCAAGGAGCAAAACCATAATGTCATTCCCAACAACGTGGTTTGGGTAAGGGCCTATTATTCCCTGGACAACACGCTGAGCCCAGACGATGAAAGCGTTGGCTCCTTCTTGCTTGCGCCGCCCTACGACAACCCGGAATCCTTTAGCGGAAGCGGACGGCTACCCGACGACGCAACAGCGGGAACCCGGTACATCATTCTCAAGGCGGACGACACCGATGAAGTGCTGGAAAGCAATGAATCCAACAACACCACCGTCATTCAGATCTCATCGCTCACCCCAACGCCGCCAAGCACAGTTCCCAATTTTGTCGGCAAAATTGGCGGGGTCAACCTGAATGGCCTGACCGTGCAAATCACCAACCCCACCATTAACTTCACCTGGGATCATGCATCGGATCCGGGCGGCATCTTCCGCTACCAAATCGCCATGCAGCCTCCGGGCGGTCCCTTCCTCTATTCTCGTTTCATAGGCCACCCTCTGGACGACTACACATTGGAGACCAGCGACCTGGTCTATGGCGTCTCCTATTCCGTGCATATTCGCGCCGAGAACGTATCAGGTCTCTGGGGCAACTGGGTTAATGGCGGGTCCTTTACGGTTCAGGAGCCAACGCCCACAACGGTTCCGGGCTTCTATGGAGAGATTAATGGTCAGAACCTGAGTGGATTGACCATCTCCGCCACCAACCCAACCCTGGTATTCCACTGGAACCACGCCACCGACATCACTGGGATTGAGCGCTACCAGATTATTGTACAGCCAACAGACGGAAGCGGCTGGCTGTACGATCCTCATTTGCTCTACCCCGATACGACTCACACCATAGCAACCAGCAACCTGATTCCCGGCATGTCCTATTCCATCCACATCCGGGCTAAAAACAACTTCGGAAATTGGGGGCCGTTTGTAAACGGCGGCGCCTTCACCATCCAACCCTAATCCAGACCAGGGCGGTCATTTCCACAGCTTGAAATGGCCGCCCTTTGTCCCATCTCAACCCTGCACTTCGCCTCCATTCTTAAATTGCCCCCGCCACAATCCCACTCAAGCAGAAGTAAAGGCGACATTTCAAACTTACAGAGCCCAGCAAATGAGCTACAACCTCTCCTGCGCTACAACCCCAGCCGAAACAATGACAACAACAAAAGCTGGAGCAACAAAGATAATACTTCCTCCCGGTGCTTTTCTAGAATAAACGGTAAAGCAGCCATTTTATAAATACAAAATTTGCAAAAAAACGCATAATTATGCTAAGCTGAATTTTCCCTCAGTAAGTGAGGTTCATCCGCGCAATACCCACCAATGTGTTGGGCTACAGGTATAAAGCGCGGCATCTATCCTAATCAATTGGCTGCGGCCGCAGGGAAGCCGGAACCGTGAGTACGGCATGGTTCTGCGTTGACTTCGGCAAATAGACGCCACGTGGGTTAACCACCCCGGAGGAACCTTGGAGAAGTCCTGGATGGGGCCGGGCTCGTCCCGGCCCTTTTTCACATCGGCGCTAAAAACGTAAGGAAGAGCTAGATGGAAAATTCTAGACTCTATCGCTTTGTGAAACCCGTTATCCCTTGACTTCCAAAGGTTTTCCATCCAGTATCCGGCAAATCCCCATCAGAATCGACCGCTGTGGGCTTTCATCTCTCTTGCCAGGATCTGCTTTCACCCATCCCCAAACGGAATCCAGGTTCTGTTTCAGGCGCAGGGACAGCGTTTTTGCGGTAGAATAGGGCGCTTGAGGTTTCCACCCTGGAGGTTTGCCTTTATGCCTGCAACAGGGGATAATGGGAACCGGGAGCTATAGAGTAAGCAGACGGGAGAGAGATGATGATCGTTATCGGAACGCGTGGAAGCAAGCTGGCGTTGGTGCAAGCCCACTGGGTATCGGACGTGCTGAGTGAAAGGGGCCTGGAAAATGAGATCAAGGTCCTCAAAACCAAGGGAGACATTGTCAAAGATCGCTTTGACAAAATGGAGGGAAAGGGCTTTTTCACCAAAGAAATCGAAGATGCTTTGCGAGCTGGAGAGATTGACCTTGCAGTTCACTGTTTAAAAGATCTGCCCACTGAAGATTCCGATGGTTTGAAAATTGTCGCTATTACGGAACGAGAAGATCCTTTCGATGTTTTGATTTCGTCTGCGCCTTTTGTTTGGAAAGAAAACGGGGAGCCGGATTTGAACAACCTGAATATCGGCACCAGTTCGAACCGCAGGGTTCAAGCCCTGGCCGCGTTGAATCCCAGCGCCCGGTTTACGCCTATCAGAGGCAATGTCCCTACGCGAATCGGAAAGATGGAAAAGGGCGACACGGACGCGGTGGTTCTGGCAAGGGCAGGCATTAATCGGCTGGACCTGGACCTGAGCCATCTCCATGTTTTCCCCTGCAAACCCCCTTTCATGGCGCCAGCGCCCGGGCAAGGCGCGCTTGCGCTGCAAACCCGCGAAAGCGAGACAAGAGACTTTTCCTTCTTTCACCACCAGGACACCGCAGCATGCATTGCGGCTGAACGCAAGATTCTCAACGCCTTGGAGGGCGGATGTCAACTGCCGTTGGGCGTTCTCATCGATTCCGGCAACAACGGTTACACCCTGGACCTGTTCCTGGGAACCGTATCCGGCGAGGGGAACCCGTTAAAACTCCATCTGGAAGGACCCAACCCCATGGCTCTGGCCGAAGAAGCCATGAGCCGCATTCAATCCCATCAATCATGAAACTGCATTTTACCCAGATAGACCCGGTCCCCAAGGCCATCACCATGCCGCTGGAAGCGCGCGGTTGGACTTGTGTTCACACCCCTTTTCGGGAAGTGGTCTATCTCCAAATGGAGCCCATTGATTTCCAAAGCTATGATTGTCTCATCATCACCTCCAAACAGGCGGCCCGCTGGCTTTTGAAACACCATGAAGGCGCACTGCCGCCGCTGGCTGTTGTGGGCGGCTCCAGCAACAGGCTTTTAAAGGAACACAACTGCCTCTTTGGAGACCAACCGCCAGCATCGGCCGATATGTTGGTCCAGGCGCTTCTGAAGCGGGGTCTTCCCCCCAAATGCCTGTTCTTGAAAGGGGCCAATGCAAGAGACGTTATAGAACAGGGCCTGCCTTCCGCAAATTTACACACAGTGATCGTCTATCAAACTCAAAAAATTAAAAAAAATCACTGCGACTATGGGTCGGGCATGGTATATTTCCAGGCGCCAAGCACGGTAGCCGACTTCTACGAAATGTACCAAAAGCAGCCGGAGTTGATCGGAGCCATAGGTGAAACCACGGCGAGCGCCATACGAGACATGGGCTGGTCCGTTGATTTCAAACCAACCCGTCCCGAACTGCCGTTTCTGGCGCAACAGCTTCCAGCGCCCGCCAACTTCAACCTTCGAACTTAAGGAAAGAGAGCAAGTAAATGAGTCAATCCCAAACATTGTATGACAAAGCCGTCAAACTCATGCCCGCAGGGGTCAATTCTCCGGTTCGCGCCTTCCGCTCAGTTGGTGGAACACCCATTTTCATGGAACGGGGCAAAGGCGCTTATATTACCGATGTTGACGGCAAAACCTATCTGGATTTTTGCGGTTCCTGGGGTCCGCTTATTTTGGGCCACTGCCATCCCGCCGTTTCCTCCGCCATCACAGACGTGGTCTCAAGGGGCTGGACATTCGGAACCCCTGTTCCCGAAGAAGTTGCATTGGCGGACCTCATTGTAGAAAAGTTAAGCGCCATTGAAATGGTGCGTTTTGTAAACAGCGGCACAGAAGCCGTCATGTCAGCCATTCGTCTGGCCAGGGGTTTCACCGGCAGAGATCGCGTGCTTAAATTTCGAGGCTGCTACCACGGCCACGTAGATTACCTGCTGGTGGATGCAGGATCAGGTCTGGCCACCTTTGGAACGGCCTCATCGGACGGGGTTCCAGAAGATTTCGTGAAGCTCACCGCCACCATGGACCTTGACAACGAACAGGCCCTGGAAACTCTGTTCAAGGAAATGGGTCATGAACTGGCCTGTGTGGCCATTGAAAGCGTGCCCGCCAATAACGGCCTGCTGGTTCAGCGCAAGGAATACATTCACACCCTGAGACGACTATGCGATGAGTACGGCGTGCTCTTGTTGTTTGACGAAGTCCTGGCAGGTTTCCGCATGCCCGAGGTTATGGGCTATGAGCATTACGGCATTACGCCTGATCTGGTTACCCTGGGCAAGATCATTGGCGGCGGCATGCCCGTGGGCGCCTATGGGGGCAAAAAGGAAATCATGTCCAAGATCTCTCCCCTTGGCGGCGTTTACCAGGCGGGAACCCTTTCCGGGAATCCAGTGGCCATGGCGGCTGGATACGCCACTCTCAAAACCTATTTCGACACCGATGTTCCAGCTCAGATAGAAAAGCTCGGCGCTCATTTAGACGCCGGGATCGCCTCCGTGTTCAAGGATCTCAAACAAATCGGTTATCGACGTCTGGGTTCGCTTTTCTGGTTCTATTTCCACGCACCGTCGGCGCCTCTACGCGCTGACGCCATTTCGCAAGAAGGGAGCGCTGTATACAAAGACCTCCATCGCTTCATGCTGGATCGGGATATTTACCTGGCCCCGTCTTCCTATGAAGTGGGTTTTCTCAACACCGCAATGACCCCTAAAGATTTAGACCGGTTCCTCGACGCCCTGGACCATGCAAAGAAGGAGAATATAATCTCATGATGTTCATCGAAGCCTGTTATCATCGTCCCACGCCGCGCCCTCCTATCTGGATCATGCGCCAGGCCGGTCGCTATCTGCCCGAATACCGAGAGATCCGAGCGGGTCAAACCTTTCTGGAAATGTGCTACAACCCGGAACTGGTAAAAGAGGTCACCCTGCAACCCATTCGCCGGTTCGGCATGGACGCGGCCATCATTTTTTCCGACATCCTTGTGCCTCTCGTTCCCATGGGCCTGGATCTCTCCTTTCAGGCGGGGGAAGGCCCCAAGATCTCCAATCCCATTCAGTCAATGGAAGACGTAAAGGCTCTGAAAGATCCGGACATGGACAAAGACCTTGATTTCCTGGCCGAAGCCCTGAAGATCACGCGAGAAGCCTTGGATCCCGATAAAGCATTAATCGGTTTTGCGGGCGCGCCCTTCACCCTGGCCTGTTACGCGGTGCAAGGCTGCGGCGGCGGAAATTTTGATTCGGTTCGACGCTGGATGTACCAAGAGCCTCAAGCTTTTGAAGCGCTGCTCAGTCGCCTCGCCGATATGACCATCGAGCACCTGAAACTCCAGGCCAAAGCCGGAGCCCAAGCCCTTCAGATATTCGATTCCTGGGGTGGCTTGTTATCTTCCTACGATTATCTGCGCAGAGTGTTTCCACACGTCCAAAAAGTGCTCAATGGCATCAGCGACCTGGATGTTCCACGCATTCTCTTCATTCGCAATGCATCCCATTTCCGTAAGTTCCTGAAAATGGCCAATGCAGAGGTGATCGGTTTGGACTGGACCATGTCATTCGCAGAAACCCGGAAAATGTTGGGCGAGGAATATGCGGTCCAGGGCAATATGGACCCCATGTTCCTATTCGCCAAACCGGAGACCATTCGCCGCAGAACCAGAGCCATGCTGGAAGTGAACCACGATAACCCAGGTTACATCGTGAACCTGGGCCATGGCATCCACAAAGAAACGCCCATCGAAAACGTGAAGGTCTTTGTTGACACGGTGAAGGAATATCGCAGGGCGGACCTGCAGTCCTAAACCTACGGAGCCCGCTAATCTCCGCCCTTCAGGGCGGTCAGAGGCGCGGGCTGTCCCCGCCACCAGGGCTGCCCCTGTTTTACCTTTAAGACGGAGAGATGCAGCTTGCTGTCGCCTGTTTTCCCCAGAATGTCTCCGCAGGATAACTCGCCGCCCTCAGCTAGGGTTTCGGCGTAAGAGCCGAGTCTGCCAATCAGAAAGCACCACTGGCCCGTTGAATCCAGCAAATAGAGTGTTTTACCTCTAAAGGGATCTTCCGTAAGCTTTTTCACCACACCGCCAACCGGCGCCAGCACCGCTCGGTCTTCATCCCCTTGCCACTCCAATTCCTCTGCCCCGCCAAGAGTTTGTAGAAAAGGCTCGCCATCAAAAAGGGGACAGAATTCGGAAATCTCTGTAACCACCGGTTCCGGCTCATCAACAGGAGGCGGCGCTACATCCACGGGCTCTTTTTCTGGCGTCTCATCTCGCGTCTCCTCATCGTCGGATGCTGTAGGAACAAGGCCGTCATCTTGAAGGGGCTTTTCAGTATCAACTGGGGGGCCTGGCTGGGGCTCTGAGGCGGGAGTTTCAACGACAGAAGTCTCAATGGGAGTTTCGCCAACAGGCTCAGTCGCCGCCTCCGGATCAGAGTCAAGCTCGGGTTTGGGAACCACGTTGTCGTCTTCCGGATCAGGCAATGGGGGCGCGGTTTCAGAGGCAATGGAGACTTGTTGGTCCACCGCTTCTGATGCCCGATCTAAATCTTCGGCAACGCGGAGATAATCCACCATCCAAATCAGAAAAATGAGAACGGCTGCGCCTATTATGATGTAAAGCCAGCCTTTTATGAGATCAATCATCCGCGCCTCTTCATGCCGCTCTATTCCCAGCCCAACCGTTAAGATGACTTAAGCAGGGCCTGGATCTTCTCGTGATAGGTCTTCTTCAACGCCTCATGGGCCTCGCCGGTTCCAGGACCGGAAAATCCCGTATGAATGCTGCTCACCTCGCCGTTTCGATCAATGAGAATGGTGGTGGGAAACGACATGACATGTTGAAGATCGGGAAGTGTTTGAGCCGCCTTTGCTTTGTCTGTGCTTGTGCCTGCCTGAAGAATGCGATAAGACAACCCGTGCTTTTTCATGAACCGCTTGAGTATCTTCACATTTCGTTCCCGGTCTTCCGTCATCTCGAAAGCCAGCCCCAATACCTCAAACCCCTGATCCGCATAGGTTTCATAAAGCTCTTGGAGAAAAGGCGCCTCGTCATTGCAGTTGGGACACCAGCTCCCAAAAATGGAGATCAGACGAACCTTGCCATTAAGTGAAGGATCGTCATGGGCGACCATGGTTCCTTCCATATCGGGAAACTGGAAACGAAATCCGGGCGCATCCTCTTTGAGATGGGTGAGCTCAAAGGCGTCTTCAAGCGCTGCTTCCTCGTCTCGGTGAGCCGTCCAGGTGTCGTGCCAGGTGTCTTTAGACCAGAAATCACCCGTCAGAGATCCGTCCTCCTGCAAATCGGCTGTGAAGAGAAAGGCGTGACCGCCGTCGAAACAACTCAAAAAAAGCCGATTCCCTTCAACGCCGCCTTCAAGGAAACGGTAGTCGCCCGTGGGCGTTAGAAAAGTTCCCGTCAGGCGCGCATCCTCCTGCTTAAATATGGCGACCGCCGGTTCAGGCGCGCCTTCATTGGCAAAAACAACCGCCCATCGTCCCCCAAAGGACGCGGGCTCTTGATCGGTTTTCAATTCAAAGCGGTTGGTATTGTTGTATTCCGCGTGAAAATCGAGCTGAGACCATTTCTCATTGCCGGTAACCTTGCGCCAGGTCCCGTCAATTCGTGTGCCTTCAGGATTAAGTTGACCCTTGAAAGTGGATTCATAGTGGTCGATGCTAAAACTAACCTGACCCTGATCGTCAACCCAAACCGTATCAAAAGCAAGGGTTTCATCATCGTTATGGGCCGTCGCCCGCAAAACGCCGTCGGCTCTATCCACCTTAAGCGTAAATGGCAATTCCCCGCCCGGAGAATGCATCACCACGCGCCAGAGGCCGCTCTTCAACTCGAAAGGTTTGGGTTTTTCCCCGGTATTGCATGCTTGAATCATTCCCACCAACCCCAACAACAGAAGTAACTTTTTCATGGACCTCGCCACCCCCCAATACTTCAATATATTAATAACAGGGAAAAACGTCAGGACATTTCATCGATCAGGCCGGCCAGCTTGAAGTCTCGCTTGGAAAGCCCGCCCACGTCGTGGGTGCTCAGCTTGATATGCACCTGATTCCAGACATTGGACCAATTGGGATGATGGTCCATTTTCTCGGCGGCAAGGGCAACCCTTGTCATAAAGGCGAAAGCTTCGCGAAAATCAGAGAACTTAAACTGTTTTTCCAAAAAACCATCGTTGGATAGGCCCCACTCCTTGAGATGAGCGAGCCCGGCCTCAATTTCATCGCCAGTAAGCTTAACAATCATGGAAACGCCCCTTGTGTTGGGATTACATATTCACCAGCACCAGATTCTCTTTAATTGGAAGAGAAATATCAAAAGTGGTAATGAAGATATTTACCGTGAAGGTGTATTCAATGCGACAATCAAGTTCATAGTTTCCTTCCACCAGGGTCATGGTAAGGTAGACATCGCTTTTGTCCATGGAAATGTCAAGCTTCTCGCCCGCATCCACAATATCGGCAATCAGCTCCGACTCCTCGCGACCAAGACCTTTGCGGGTAATCTCCTGCATTGCAGATTCGAGTTTCATTCTTTTGGAAATGCCATCCATGTTAATGTAAAAGGTATAGCCAAGAAGCGCAGCTATTCCCACCCATAAAAAGAAACCACCCAGACCTTTTGTCTTTTTTTCTTCTTCTCCCCAACGACTCATAACATCACCGCCCTCAACATCCGGAAATCAACGAATGCTTGTATTTTATTGAGACAATGGAGGAAAGTAAAGTAAAATGCTGGATCATGCCATGGGCAACCACCTTCCTCAACAGGGCGCGCCCAAGACGTATTTGAACCGGAAAACGCATTTCGCCAGGGCCTTGATGTGATTCTTATATCCGACTCACACGTGAGTATCGCTCACAATAATCAATCCGCATTCTTCCAGATGCTTGAACGCTTGGAACAGCGCTCGGACCCCCTTGTTTTTCTGGGAGATATTTTTGATCTTTGGGTCTCCCTGCCCCGCTACCAGGAACCCTATCAAAAGCGATTTCTGGAATGGTGCGACCGGCTTGTAAAAAGCGGGAGAACCGTTGGCTTCATTGAAGGAAACCACGAGTTTTTTGTAGTGGAACGAAACAGTTCTTGCTTCTCCTGGTCTTCCCCGTCAGGGCATCAAGAGGGGAAAACGCTTTTTGTGCATGGTGATCTCATAAACAAAATGGACAAGAATTATCTGCGTTTTCGTAAAATCACCAAAAACCCCATCGCCAAAACCCTGGTGCGCTTCATGCCCATGGGACCACGCCTTGCTCACAAAGCCAAAAGCGACCTGAAAAAAACCAATCAGGCATTTCGAATCGGCTTGCCAGAAGAAGCCTTGATCGCCTATGCGCGGGAAATGTTCAGCCAGGGCATTCACCATATCCTGGTAGGCCACTTCCACCAGGACTATCGATATGAAGAGGGAGAACACCGATTTTTGCAAATACTCCCGGATTGGTACGCAACGGGAATGGTAAGCATTTACGACGGGAAAACAGTGCAATCTCACCACTGGGAATCTCTTTAAACCAAGCCTATTGACGCAGGAAAATTAGTAAACTGCTTTTTCTAGTCGCGAAACGTATCATAAGTCAGGGTTCACGCCAGGCTCCGCCCTTTAAAAAGGACCTTGGGTTTTCACAATAGAGACTAGATGTTTTGCCATGAAACGAGTAGTCTTTAATATTCATAGATGGATCCGATTGGATCTCTTCATTTCGCTACAGCCGAAAAAGCACATGGTGAGAGGATTTGCATGACACAAAATAATGCGGAAAAAGCGATTAAAAAAATAATCACCGCGGCCGCTTACATCCATACCCACCTGGGACCCGGTCTCCAAATCCCTATTTACGAAACGACGCTGGCAATGGAGCTGGAAAAGCGCAGCCTCAAGGTACAGGAACACGCCCTATTTTCCTTTCAAGAAAATCCCGAAGACTATTACCGCTCCTTTAGGGTTTCCTTACTGGTGGAAAGCAGCGTGCTTGTAAACCTGATTGTCGAAAAAACCATCAGCAGGGTCACCAGAAAAAGCATGCTGTCGAACCTCCATTGGGCTCGTAAGGAAGAAGGCCTCATCCTCAACTATGGCGTTCAGCAAAACTTCAGAAGAGACGGCGTCCTCAAATTGAATGTAAATGAATTAAAAGTGTAACAGCCCATTTTACCCAACACAACTGGACCTGAGTCGCAGAAATTACGTAGAATAAGGTAGGAGTATGTCGGACGAGGAGTTCCCCTGTGAAAAATGTTATTATTGCTCTCTTAATCACTGCCGCTGTTGTTGGCGGGTTTCTGGCTTATTGGAAGTACAGTTCAAAACCAGTAGAAATAACTGAAAACACGGCCCCTCTGGTAGAGACCCAGGAAACCTACCCTCAAGATCAGCCGTTGCCAGACGCGGAAACTGAAACGTCACCGGCCACATTGGAAGAAGAAAGCCCCGTCTCACCGCCTCCCTCTTTAAACGAAAGCGACACCTGGATTGTAGAAGAATACAAAGACAGAGACGCCTATACGGATCAAGCCCTGGGCGGTGAGCATCTTATAAGAAAATTAGTAACAGCGGCTGATCTGATTCAACGGGGAGAAAACCCGGCATCCCAGTTGAGTCACTTAAAGCCCGCAGGCGACTTTATCGTAGAACGGCGAGAGGAAAAACTCTTTATTTCTCCCCAAAATTACGCCCGGTATGAACCGGCCGTGAAGGCGTTAGAACGGTTGAGCAGTGATGAAACCCTCAAAAATTATGAGTTCCTGCTCCCTCTATTTAGAGAAGCTTATGATGAACTTGGCAATGACAACTCTCACTGGGAAGTTAGAGCCATGGAGACCCTTGATCGTCTAATTGAAATGGAAATACCTGAAGGGGACTTCGAGGTGCTGGATGCTGGCGGCATCTACATCTATGCGAACGACACCTACGAAGACCTGCCCCCGGCACAGAAAATCATGATCCGCATTGGCCCTGAAAACGCTCGTCGCGTTCAAGCCAGACTCATCCAATTAAAAAGGGCGCTCTACCCTTGACGGTCCTTATCGCTCCAATTGCTCACGCGCAAATCGAATTCGCGTCTTGAAATAATCGGCTTCTGGACCCAGCCCAAGATCGTTCCCAGTAAACAACCGATAACCCGGCACGCCCCAAGAAGCGGGCAGGTCCTGGATCTGCATATTGTCTCCCGTATCGTTGGACACATGGGGCTGGATCAGATCATGCCAGCTCTTTATGCGCCTGACGCTTGCCTCCACTGAGAACAAATCACCGTCTTCATCCAATAGCTCTCGCAACAAAGCCGCGTACCGATTGCGGTGCTTGGGTATTCTAAGAGTTTTATAAACCAGTGGCCTGGAAAAGTCGGTATAGCCCCAATCGAAGACATTTCGAGTGCCCGGATTAATGCCTCGCAAAGCAGTGCCCAGAGAATTGTCGTAGTCATAAGGAACAAAGAAACACCGACCGGAAGGGTCAAAATACAGGTAGTAATTATTGGCGTTAAACCAATAGTCGTCCCACATGCCCACAAGGGAGTTCACGGCCAGGAACCGCAGAAACAAATCCAGGTCCACCGTCTTCTCCAACCAATCCTCAAAAGCCTGACCTTCCAATGTGTTTAGCTGCTCTAAAAAATGAAGGAAGCGCTTTTTAGCTTCCGCCTCTCTCTTCTTATTCGTCTTCAAATCATAGGATGGTCGAAAACTCTTATCCTCATCCAATTGAATATCTTCGACTCCAATCTTATCGGAATTCATGTCGATGTCGTTCACCAGGTTGGCCGGCCCATTTTTTGTGTATAAACACTTCCAGAGATCGCCGCTGCGGCGCTCTTTGGAAAACCGCGCTTTGACATACCGGCTGTCTATGCTCTCAACCATTTGATATACGCCAAAATAGGCGGGTTCAGGATCGCCCTCAACCTTCACCGACAACCGTACATAACTGGAGTAGGGCGCAGTCCATACGCCAAATTTTCGAAATAGATGGTAACTGTATATCTCGCGAACATACGTAGGGTCGTTATTGAAGAATTTCAGATTCAAAGCCTTCATTCCAAAGAAATTGCCATTAGAATCATACTCGTTGAAGTCCAGCTTGAAGTGAGCTTGCCGCCAGTCTGGCGCCTTGGCGCTGTGACTCTCGCCTTTTTTGCCTTCCGGCCTTTTGCGGCTGAGGTTCCCCCGAATTCGAAATCCAATTGCAGGGTACTGGGTCTTCAGGCCGTTTTTCTCGAATTCAAGAGAGCCCTTCACCTTCTCTTCGTTTTTGGGGTTCTGATCGAAATCAGACAGGAGCTTGTTCCATTGATCCACCGAAACAGAAAGGGTGAAATGAGGCAGGGACTTCAAATCAAAGACCTTTTCCAGGCGAGCCCTGTTCTTTTCAAAAACATGCTCTCCAGCAAGAACCGGAAAGGCAATCGCGCAACAACAAAGCGCCAATACCATCCGCCCGAGACCCAAGCTGGAGATAAATCGATGAATTCTACTCGTGAAAAAATTGGAGCCCATGAATCAACCTCGTGAGCGAAATTACTGTATACTACCACTTGATTGGCAATATTGGCGCGGAAACAGCAAGAAAAATAGCAACCCCAAAGCCCAGATGGAACAGGATATGAGACGAATCTCAAGCTCGACAACCTTAAGAAGACACATCATTCTATGGTCTGCGCCTTTGGCTGCGGTGTTGTTTCACCTTGATTTCGCTCATCCGTTCAAAGCGCCCAAAATACTGGCCTTAATGCCCATGCTCCTCTTTCTTTTGACCTCGCGAAAAGGCCGCGCCAGTCTTTCTCTTGTTGAGGCGTTGCTGGTGCTTTGGCCCATTGCCACTATATTCCAATCAGTGAATCTAAGGCTATGGGCCGACGGCCTGCTGACAACCCTCTTTTACGGGCTTGCTCTCATGGTTTCACTGGATGAAGATGATCGGCGCAATCTGCGTTCAGGCCTTGCCATCAGCAGCATTCCGGTTGTTCTGTACCTTTTGATTCAAAAGGCGGGCTGGGATCCCATCAACTTTCACGAAGGCCCAGAAGCCGGGAGCTTTCTGGGGAATGTCAACTTCGCTGCACATTATCTCCTGCTCTGTTTGTGCCTGGGTAACTTTGGCAAGAGTCGTTGGCGACACGTCGCTTATGTATTAATCATCATTGGCGTGGCGCTTACGCGCAGCAGGGCCGTGTGGTTCATGACGCTTCTTTTCTTTGCCTATTCTCTGCACCAGGGCAGGTATCTCAAGCGCGCCTTGCTGACCATCCTGATTTCTGGTCTGGGGGCAGCCTTCATCTGGCGTGTTGACGTTGGCGAGGGCCTGTGGTGGGCGACCCATGCTCACGCCTATGAACAAGCATACGAAAAACAACCCCGGCCCAACCCGGATCCCACAGCCCCAGACCTGCGAGAGCCCTGGTTTAAAGGAAAGCGGTTTAGCCTTATGACCCGTTTCCTTCTCATGGGAAACAGCCTTGCAGCAGCGGTTGACCATGGGATGATTGGGGCAGGCATGGGGCAATTCCATGTAATCTATCCCCTTTATTCCCGTTCAGTTGTACCCGATGTTAACATGAACGAGGTTTATCGGGCGTCTTCAGCCCACAACCTTGTTTTGGATGGGATGATTGCTTTTGGCGCGCCCTGGCTGGTTCTGCTGGGCTTCTATCTAAAGAATATTTTAGCTCGTGAAAAAGGCCGATACGCCCTAACCCTGGGCCTGCATTTGGGCATTGCGCTTGTATCTCTGAACTATCTCAACCCTCTCATAGTAGGGCTTTTCATATTATTGCGGCCCAGGCGGGAAACGCTGATCGAAGAACGAGGCCACTGGCCACTGGGCCTCGTGATGGCGGGTCTCATTTTCCTGCTGGGTCTTTGGGATCTGAAGGCTGGAGCACAGACCTGGACAAAACCCGCCTTCCTGTTCCCAGAGAGAATTGCTGCGAAACACTATGACAGAGGTGAGGTGGACCAGGCATGGGAGTGGCAAATAAAAGCAGTGAAGCAAGACCCTTATGGCCCAGAAACGCTGTTTAATCTGGGACTGGCGGCCTGGGAATCGAGCAAGGAGGAGGGAGATTCACGGCAACAAATCGCTTTGGAGAGCTTTCTCCTGGTCCGCAAACTTTATCCCCATTACAGACCGGCTCAGAATCACCTGGAAACCTTGAAGCAGCAAGGCTTTGTCATAGATGCGACCAGAGAGGTTTCGCACCAGAGCCTATTTTCAAAACTGCCCCACTGATCCCCAGGTCACGACCTGGGGAAACCAATCAGTCCTCGTCTTCTTCCTCGTCTTCCACCTCTGGCGACTCGCCCTTGATGAGCGAGAGCAGGTCGTTAATGCTCAACTTGGATACCTTGTCCTTTCCATCAAGAATCCCCTGGACCAGATCACGCTTTCGGTCGTGAATGTCGATGATAGACTCTTCAATGGTGTTGCTGGCGACCAGCCGATACACCGTAACCGCCTGAGTCTGACCCAATCTGTGAGCCCGGTCGGTGGCCTGTTCTTCAACAGCCGGGTTCCACCAGGGATCCATATGAATGACGTAATTGGCGGAGGTGAGGTTCAATCCCGTGCCGCCAGCCCGCAAGGAAACCAGGAAAACAGGGACCTCTCCACTTTGGAATTTGTCGATGATGCCCTTTCTATGCTTGACCGGGGTTTCCCCAGTCATCATGAGATGAGGAACATGGGTGCGATTCAGCTCCCGGGAAATGAGGCCCAGGAAAGAGGTAAACTGGCTAAACACCAACACCATGTGAGACTCGCTCACCAACTCTTCCACCAACTCGGTGAAGAGCTTCAGCTTGGCGCTTTCGCCCTTGTACTTATCCTCGCAAAGGGCGGGATGACAAGCTAGCTGACGCAAGCGGGTAATTGCAGCCAGGAGCTTGAAACGAATAGCGTCGTCTGCTTCATCCAACTGACTTAAAACACGCTTTCGCTCTTGCTCGTATTTGGTGCGCTGGGCTTCCCCCAACTCGACCTTTAACAGGATGTCTGCTCTCTCGGGAAGATCCTCCAAGACGTTTTGTTTGGTGCGACGCAGAATGAAGGGTTGAATCAGCCGGCGCAGATTGTCCAGCTTTTGGGGATCGTGGTCCCGTTCGATAGGCGCCACATAATTCTTGCGAAACTGCTCCCATGAGCCCAATAGCTCAGGATTCAACATGCGGAAAATACTCCAAAGCTCGCCGAGATGGTTCTCCAAGGGCGTGCCAGTAAGAGCTAAAGTCCAATCCCGATCCAACTGAGAAACCGCAATAGCGGTTTGCGACAGCGCATTTTTCACAAATTGGGCTTCGTCCAGAATCAGGGTTCCCCACTTGAGTTCGCCCAGTTTAATCACATCTTTCAGAACCAAAGCGTAACTGAGAATGATCACATCTCCCTTACGGAGTTTGCTCAAACTTCGAGTACGCCGTCCTTCCGCATAAAGAATGGGATTGAGACTGGGAGAAAAGCGAAGTATCTCCTCGCGCCAATTAAAACAAACTGAAGCGGGAGCTACAACCAGAACGGGGCCTTTGTCCAGACGATCAAGCAGAATGGCAAGGGCCTGTACGGTTTTCCCCAGACCCATGTCGTCGGCCAGACAAGCGCCAACACCCAGCTCACTAAGTCGGCGCAGCCAACGGTAACCTTCAATTTGGTAATTGCGCAGGGACGCGTCCAAGCTCTTGTCAGGCATGAAGTCGTCCGCGCCCTCACCGCGCCATTCCCTGATCTTGCGCATCCAGTCGGAATCGCCTTCCCAGGTGACGTTCTTCATTTCGGCTAGAACCGCCAGAGCCGCGTTTTTCACCTTCATTCGGCGATCTTCCTGATCAACCGCCATGCGCAACCGGTTGAATTGCTGACGTAATTGTTGATCAATTTCCAACCAGTCCCCTTCCCCGATAGCCACATAACTGGTGCCGGAAAGGGCTTGATCGTCTTTTGGGAAATAAGGCATGGAGAAGGTTTTATCGTCGGCCATGAGGTGAATCTTCAGCCAGGCCTTGGAGTCGATCTGAACGCGAAGACCCTGAACGCTGCTGATTTTGTGTATTTCGGGTTCTTCGCGAATCCATTCCAAATACCACTGTTCCTGCTGTTTCAGCCAGTTTATGAGGTGCAGGGCTCGCTCCAAATCGGAAATGAGAATTTCATGATTTTTGTCCGGCTCTTCCTCATAGGGGAACAGGCTCAAGAACTCTCTATACAGTTCTTTCTCTTGCGCAACATCCCGCTCAATAACTGTATTGGAATCGGTAGAAAGGTATTGGCCGTGTGAGCCGGGCACCACCCTCACCTTGGATCCCTTGTAGGCAATCCGTGGACTGAGGGTAAAACCGCGCCCCACTTCCAGATCCAAAATCAAAGCCAGTCCAGGGGTCATTTTCTGAATAACGCCAGCCAGCTCGTCTGGCAGTTTCAGGTCGAAAATGGTTTGCAGCTTTTCCAAACGAGGCAAATTGGCCAGTAATTTTGATCGGGACATGCTTGGATTGTGCTGGTAGACCTCCATGAGGATGTTGGCGCGAAAGGCGCTGGCCTGACAGACCAACAAAACCCCGGCGGAACGACTGAATCCAAGAAGGCCGCCGTCTACCTGAAAATACTGAAGATCGGGAATTGTTTCACCGGCATGTGCAACGCGAAGCTCATAGGCGTCTCCGTTCGCAGCCAGTTCCAAAGTTATGCCGGTCGCGCGGACTTCTACGGGTTGGTCATCGTAACTGACTCTGGGATGCCCCAACAGGGTGAGCCAGAAACCCCAGGGATAACGGCGCGCTGATTCGTAATTGGAGTAGAAGAAAATCTGGCGAAAATGCTTCACGTAATCGAGCATATTCTGGTCGGCCGGATCGCCATGGGTGAATTTATAGGAATCGTTGGCAGTAAATTTGCGACCCACCCCGTAGGAACCTTCTTTAATGTACTTATGAAACAAAATCTCGGGTTCCAGTTTGTCGTCTTTTTCCACCAACTCCACAGAGAGTCGAAACTGGGATGTCTGAAAGGCCGGCGCGTTAAAATGTTTGTCTAAAAAATCAAGAGAGTGCTGAACCCGATCCACCGAATAATGCTGATCCACCAGTTGACTGGCCAGACCGCAAATATGCTCGCAAACACTGCCCTTCTTTGCAGCCCGACAATTGCAGACCGCGCCCACAATGTTGAAGACTTTTGGATCAAAATCGAACCGGACCTGCAGTTCATCGCCGTCCAACGGAAGCAAACCCACGATCCGTTGGCCTTTATCGGTTACCTGAAAACTTTGTCTATGTTTGGAACCCGCAATTCGCAGTGATTCGGGAACGACCTTGAGAAACTCAGCAAGAGCATTGATGCGGTTTTCTTCCATTCACCTGTCTCAACTATGGATCTGAATATGTGCTTAAGCGAAAATCGAAAGCGGAGCAGTTTTCAGATTGGCAACGAATGGCAAACCAGGGCAAACGCATAGCGCTCAAACGATTTTCCAGTTGTGTTGTCCTCCCCAAAAATAGCAATGGTGCCACCGAATCGACTCAAAGATTGACTTAAGACTGTTCTCCTACAGGGTTAAAGGCGAGCGCAATGCAATTTTTTCATTTTATTGGGCTTGCTAATCCCTGAATGCAAAACGCTTTATTATAACCCGAATCCTCTTCTCAAGCCAAGGGCTGTGACCGAAACCGGGCCGATTCGGTCCAGCCTCGTCGCTTTTCCGCCAGTAAAAGAACCCTCTCCCACCCGCAGCCAATGAAAGAAATAAAAAAGAGAAGCGAGGGTAAAACAACAAAAGCCCGAGCATGTTTGGGATTGTTCTTTTTTGGATTAATAGATAAGATGGGATCTCAATATGCCGGCTGAGGAGGGCCCGTTCATGTTTGCTTCAGCTATCAGCGCCTTTCAGACCTTCAAAATGTCTGTTGGCCCCAGTTCATCCCACACCCATGGTCCCATGCTCATTGGGAATTTGTTCAGAGCCTATCTGAGCGAGCACAAGGAACTTCATCATTTTAAAAAAGTAAAGGTTACCCTTTGCTGGTCCCTGGCTCGAACTGGCAAGGGGCATATGACGGACAACGCCATTATCGCGGGTCTTTGCGGCCTGGACCCGGTGGAAGACGAACTAGCCGAGATCAACGGCGCGATGGCGAAGGTGAAAGAGGCGGGCGTCATGGATCTAGGCGTCAAAACCATTCCCTTCAGCGTGTCCAGTGATCTCATCTGGTCCCCTTACAAACGCCTGCCCGGCCATGAGAATGGTTTGACCATAACATTATTAGATGAGCAGGGCCGTGAAATTGCCGCCAAAAGTTATTACTCCGTAGGCGGCGGCATGGTTCGAGACGACAGTCCTTTTGACGACCAGGGCCATGACTCAAAAGAACCATACCCCTACGAAACGGCGGCGAAGTGGCTGAAGTATGCGGAAGAAGAGAAATGCACGCTCTCGGAGATCGTGAAACGCAATACAGCCGCTCTGGACGGCCTGACCATGGAGCAGACGGTAGCAAAAATGGGACGGGTCTGGTCGGTCATGAAAACCTGTGTCGAGAGAGGTTTGGAACCAGAAACCCTTATCTTGCCCGGCATTTTGGGGGTCAAGAGAAGAGCCCCTGTTTTGTTGGAAGCGGCTCGAAAACCCAAAAGAAAAGGCATTTTTGCCGGCAATGACATCGGCCGCTATGCAACCGCCTTCGCCTACTCTGTATCCGAAGAAAACGCGGCCTCTGGACGGGTTGTCACAGCGCCCACCAACGGAGGCGCAGGGGTGGTGCCCGGCGTCATGTACGCCAGCCAGTTTTTAGACGATTTCACCGATGAGCAGATCGTAGAAGTACTATTCACAGCAGCGGGCATTGGCGGCCTCATCCAGGCCAACGCCTCCATCTCAGGATCGGAAGTGGGTTGCCAGGGCGAAGTGGGCGCCGCCTGCTCCATGGCGGCTGGAGCCGTGTGCCAACTATTTGACGGCTCGAATACCGACGTAGAATACGCAGCGGAAATTGCCATGGAGCATTCGCTGGGCCTGGAGTGTACGCCGATGAAAGGCTACGTTCAAATTCCCTGTATTGAACGAAACGGCATCTACGCCCAAAAGGCGCTGGCTGCCGCGCAACACGCCATAACCTTGAAGCACCACCGCATCAGCCTGGACCTGGTCATTGGGAAAATGTATGAAAATGGAAAACGCATGCATTCCGATTTCAAGGAAACCAGCCGGGCCGGATTTGGTCCCATGCACCCGGATCTGGAATACCCCATGACGGTGTAGGCGATAGGAAAAAAACGCGAATGAATGGTGAGAGAAAATACTGATAAATGGACGCCTCATTGCGAAAGTGAATGGCAAATGGGCCTTTAACTCCTTAGAAGTGTTCTTTTTTTTTGCACCGCCGCCATGGTTATGTTATGTTGTGAAGTGGGTTGATTTCTCAAAATGGTCTGGAATTGCACGGAATGAAGAAACCATCACGCATATTGATCGCGGATCAGGATGAAAAGAGCCGCAATTACCTTGAAACTGCCTTAAGTTCATCGGGTTATAATATCGGTTCGACCGGAGTTGGCCAGGAGCTTTTAGACATGATTCATGACACAGGCGCCGCCCTGTGCATCATAGATCCGCTTCTGCCAGATATAGACGGCTTCTCTCTTAGCCGCTCCATTGCCGACAATCATCCGGAAATAGGCATTCTCATTTCCACATCCAACAAAATGGACAAACATTCCAAACAGGAGGCCCGCACAAGGTACGGCGCCCGGGATTTCCTTATCAAACCCTATGATCGTCAGACTTTGTTAGAAACCGTGGAGGCCCAAATCAGCGGAAAAACCCCACCACCATCCAAAAGCCAAAAAGATGCGGAGCTGTCCAAAGAGCTGGACGAAATGTTGGAAAACACCCTCAGTGGTATCGATCTGTTTCCCGCCAAGAAGAAGAAAAAAGCCAAAGGCCCAGCCACAGCCGCCGTATTCAGCACCACGAAACCCAAGAAACCGGCGACTGTCGGCGCCACAATGCGAGTCAGTCCGGAAGATCTCAAGCGAGAGATGGCCCGAATCAAAGACGAGCTGAAATCGGAGCCCCGACCCAAAGTCAAAAAAGACGCCGGGGTCTTTACCAGCAGCGACATTTTCGGCGCCCTCATTGAAGATATTGAAACGGGAAAGGTCTCGGAAAGCGAGTTCACCCTGCCCGGGAAAAACCGTTCAACCGAAGAAGTTCGAAGCGACACCGACGCGGATATTTTTGGAACGCAGCCGTTGCCGCCGCTGGAGCTTATTGAAGAAGACGAGATAGACTTGGACGAGACCAATAACCGGACCTCAGCGGCGAACGAGTATCAGTTCCTGGAAAAAATCGCATCGGGCGGCATGGCCGAGGTTTGGAAAGCCAAGCTGGTAGGCGAACAGGGCTTTGAGAAAATTGTGGCCATCAAAAAAATCCTGCCCCATCTCAGCGCCAATGAAGATTTCCTGACCATGTTCACCGATGAAGCCAAAGTGGCCGCCAAGTTGACCCACCCCAATATTGCTCAAATCTACGAGCTGCGCACCAGCGGAAAACAGGCCTTTATCGCCATGGAATACGTGTCTGGGCACACTTTGCGCAATATATTGAATCAGTGCAAAAAACTGAAGATCACCATGCCCTGCGACATTGTTTTCTACATAGGCATGAAGCTCTGCAACGCCCTGTACTACGCACATAACAAGAAAGATTTCGACAACCAGGACCTGAACATCGTCCATCGGGACGTATCCCCACAGAACATCATTATCTCTGGAGAGGGTGAAATTAAACTGGTGGATTTCGGCATAGCCAAAGCATCCATCAAGGCCACGGAAACCGTTGCAGGCTCTTTAAAGGGAAAGCTTCTGTACATGTCTCCAGAGCAGGGTGACGGAAAAATATTGGATCACCGTTCCGATATTTTCAGTTTGGGTTGCGTGTTGTATGAAGCTCTAACCGGCGCACGCCTGTTCTCCGGCAATTCCGAGCTGGCCATCTTGAAGAATGTACGAGAAGCCTTGTACCCCAAACCACGGGAAGTGAACCCCAGCATACCAGACGAAGCCCAGGACATTCTTTTAAAAGTACTGGCAAAGGAACCCGGGGACCGTTTCGAGTCGGCTCGGGCATGTGAAAACAGGTTTAAAGAATTTCTCAGAGACAGCAAATACCATATTAATGAAAGCGATGTGGCCGATTTCATGCGCTTCCTCTTTGAAAGCAACCTTGAGAAACTGAAGGCCATGGGCGTTCAGCAGGCGCCCGTCCCCGCGGAGAAGGAGCCCAAGCCGACGCCCGAGCCTCTGCCGGAGGCGCCTTCCTTCAATTCTCTGGCCCCGCCTATTGAGGAAACGCCGCAAAAACCCAAACCTCCCGAAAGACCCGCCGTGGCCGCGCCTCCCATTGAAGCGCCTCCCAGAAGAGCCCGCATAACCCAACCAGCAGGCCGCGCCCCAGCTCCAGACAAAAAGTCGAATAAACTGCTTTTCGCCATCATTTTCATGATCATTCTCGCAGTTGGCGGCGGCGCCTGGTATTTTTTCAAGGGAGCGGACAAAACCGTCGATCCGCCGATATCCTCTGAAAAAGTGAACACCGAAAGTCCTTCTCTCCCAGACCCTGAGCCCAAAACCCCGGAGAACGCCCAACTGCCTGACGATAAGAACCCACCAGTGGAGGGAGTTGAGCAGAATACGGGCCAACTGCCGCCAGCCGAACCCGCTGCCGCCGAAGGCGAGAAAAAGACCGACGAGGAAATGGAAAAGCTGGAAGAGGCAGTCAGAAAAAGAAAGGAAGAGTTGGAGAAACTCAAAAAAAAGCAATCACCTGCACCGTCATAGGTTAAGATATGATGGGCTTGAATCCCAAATGAATCATGCGCCAAGGAGCGGAAATGGACGAGAATCGCAAAGCAAAATACGAAGCACTTCTTAATCAAACCAGAGACGACATCAACGCCATTGAAGGGGAAATTGAAAAAGAACTGGCTGCTGTCAAGGAACGCCTGGCTGGACTCCAGTCGGAAAAGAAGGCTCAACTCACCATCTACGGCGGATACTGCCAATTGCTTGATATTCCCAACGAATTCGAAGCAGAAGACGAAGATGACGATGAGTAGGAAGACGGTTCGAAAAAACGGCGGTTCCCTGCTGGAAACAGGCGTTTTTTCGAACAGATTTCAAAAAAAGCTGGCAATTAAACCCATTTTTAGGTTTAATGGTGCATTGCGATGAGCAAAACCGAGCTTTTGATGACCCCGGCTTATCGCACGCAACTTTATGATCCCGGCTTGCAGCTGTGGGGCCAGCTCCGAGCAAGCAAGGGTGGATTGATTCCTTTCGTCTTCAAGATGGAGCGGGTTTAGAAAGAACATACCAATTTAAAGATAACGCAGCGCGCGGGCAAGCCCCGGGCGACCGATATCGCAGGTAGGGTTTGAGACGTAATGAAAAATACCAAATACAACATAATGGTCATTGGCAACAAAAACGGCGAATGTCGCCAGTTCCAGGTATCAGGCAAAACCATTATTGGCGCCAGCGCAGGCTTTGCCGCGCTCCTGATCTTTTTTGCGACCCTGGCCATGGTTCGTGTGGAATGGAACTCCAGCCATTACCAAGAAGAGCTCACAGCTCTCACCAAAGAACATGAGAAACTGAAAATGGCTAACGAAGCTTATCTAAAAGCCTCCATAGAAATGGAGAACAAGCTTCGCTCTTTTGACGAGAAAACAATTAAACTGGCTCAGTACGTAGGTCTGGAAACCTCCGGTTTGGAAGTGGACGGCATCGGCGGTCCCGAAATTCTGGAAAACGAACTCAACCAGTACCTCCGCTACGACCTGGGCCTCATGGACAAAAGAGCCCAACAGCTTGACGAGCGCTACAGCAATTTGGAACAGGCCTTTAAATCCCAAACCGAACGTTTGGACGCAACGCCATCCATCCTGCCTGCTCGCGGCTGGATCTCAAGCGGCTATAAGTACAGAACCGATCCCTTCACCAAAAAACGCGCCTTCCACTCCGGCATTGATATTTCATGCCCCGAGGGAACCCCTATTTACGCTCCGGCCGACGGGGTTGTTGTGAAGCGCGCCTATTCCGGCGGATTCGGCAAAATGCTTGAAATCAACCATGGCGACAACATGAAAACCCGTTACGGACACCTCTCCGAGTTCAATGTCTCCAAGGGCAGTAGAGTGAAACGGGGCGATCTGATCGGTTACGTGGGGAGCACGGGACGTTCTACGGCTCCGCATCTGCACTATGAAATCCATCAGGACAACAAGCAGATCAACCCCATGAAATACATCATCAGAGACGCCAAAACCTTTTAATAGCAGCAGTTAAACCACCCAAAGAAAGCCTCCAACCCAGAACAGGGAATGGAGGCTTTCGCTTTTTAGCGGTCAAAGATATAAGATTACATGCGGCGAAAACCGCCGGGACCGATGCCTTCTAACTTTTTAAAGACTCTAGAGAAGGCTGCGATGGAATCGTATCCCACTTTTTCCGCAACTACTTCAACCGTGTCTCCGCCTTCAACCAACATGCGTTTCGCCTTTTGAATCCGCCAGTTGGTCAAATATTGCATGGGCGTCATGCCCAATCTACAGCGGAACCGCTGGGCAAAAGCCGTGCGAGACAAACCCGCCTCACGAGCCAGGTCCGCCAGCGACCATTTCCTGGCGCTTTCGTGGTGAATGGCTTGCAGGGATCGTCCGATCTCCAAATCCTTCAATGCGGCTATGAACCCGTTTCCTCTACTTGTGTCTTCATAGTGGATGCGAAGGGCCTGTATAAAGAGAATTTCACTCAATTTTTTGGCGATAATGGAGTTTCCAGCCCGGCTCTCCCCTGCTTCTATAGCCATGAGATGAACGGCCTGATTAAACCACCCAAACTCCCTTGCTTGACAACCTTTCACCGTAATATAGGACGGCAGCTCCTCCATCACGGGATGATTTAAACGAGGGTCATATTCCAA
>JBNKOV010000006.1:0-26619 GCA_050294955.1 Holophagae bacterium | reverse complement strand
AGTAATGGGGGCGTTGGGCGCTTCGGTCATGGGTAGAGGACGCCCCTCAATTTCTCTCGCTGATTTCACCGGGTGATACCCCTTGCCTACAGGGTTGGCGCGGTACATTTCTTGGATTTCTGGGTGAGCTTCTGAAGAATCTACGCCGCCCCATGCTTGGTCGTAAGAGATGGTCTGATTTAGGAAGGGCATGGGTTTGGACGGTTTAAGACCGCCTAGCAAGGTGCGTTCCCAAAAGCGCCTTCCCACAACGTCAAAGGTCTTAGAAAAAGCGCCCACTCTAATTCCAACGGGAAGACGGGTTACGGGTTGTTGGTTGGGGGCATATGCCTGACCGTGCAGCAACACATCGCATTGTCCCTTTTCCGGAGCGTAATCGGCTTCATAGACTGTCGCAGAGAGCCCGGGCTGCCCAGTGAAGGTGTCGCTGGTGGTTAATGGCTCCTGTATCGCAGCCAGTTTTGCGACGCCGCCGTCTTGGGGCATGGTGTATGTTCCTTTGATCACCGCCACCAGCCGTTCCTTGCCGTCTGGCGCCATGCCCAGCGTATAACCGGTTTGCATTGGGACGCCGTTTGTCAGGTGCATGTGAACTCCTCAAACATTCTCGGGGCAAATAACCAGACGCCATTTCTCCCCATCAAACACCATGAGGTCGTCAATCCCAAATGACCATAAGACCCCGTCATTCGCGTGGAGGCGGTGGTAGTTTGGCTCTTTTTCAACCCCAGGCGAGACCGGAGCGACCACGCCCTGATTACAGGTAACCAGTCCGTTGACATGGGATAGATAGAGTTGATCCTTATAAATAGCCAGATCCCAAAAGTTCTTGGTAAAATCGGGATCGCCGATGTAGTCCCATTGGTCTTTATTGCCTTTGAAGATCAGGCCATCGTTTCCGCAAAGGTATACCTCGTCCCTGGAAACGCTGTAGACTCTGGACAATGGCCGGTTTGTTGGACTCTCACATTCTTGCCAGGCTTTCCCGTTATAGTGAAGAATTGTTCCTTTTTCGCCCACGGCATACAGGTCGTCGGGGGCTGAACCGTCGATGCTTTCCAGGGCTGGAGCCGCCATTTCTCGCATTTCCGGGTTGTCGCATCGCCATTGATTACCCTGGCGTCTATAGATTTGCAGGGATTGGCCACAGGCTAAAACCTCATTTCCAATGGCCTTAATGCACAGAAGTTCGCCGAAGTTGTCGGTTGCAATGTTCTCTTCCTTAAATTGGCCCCGGATATTGGGAAAGGTGAATGGGTTGGCGCCTGTGGCTACCGTTCGAACGCAACCCAATCTACCCAGTAACCAGAGACGGTTCTCTTTTGGATTGAAAGAGATAGAGCCAATAAGATCTTGATCCACATCATGGTTGGCCCATTGATCTCCCAGTTTCAAGGCCACTCGCGACATGTAGGCGTCGGGGTAGGCGTTATACTGGGCCGGGGCAACGATGGTGTCCCGATTTACGGCATAACCGCATGAAAAGAAAATGGATCGTGTGATGGGTTCTTCATCGGTTGTTTTTGACATGGTCTTTCCTCAACAAGATGGGCTCACGGGCGCTGGTTTTTTCTCAAGAACCGGAACGCGTTTTTCTCCCTTTCTCAGTACTTTCTTATCAAAATCTACATTCATTTCCTTGTGGGCGGCGTCAAGCTGATGCTCAATGCATTCCTTGTTGCAGCCGGTCTCCTCTGAGACCGCCTCTGCGGCAAGACTGTTCACTTCATTGTAGGAAAAGTTCTCCCGATCGCCCAGCATCTTGTCGCGCTTAACTACATAACCTCGACCTATTCGGCCGTGTTGCATGAGCTTCTCGGTTGGGCCTTCTCGGTTGTTGTGATCGGCGCCGTCCGCGCAGATACAAGGCGCTTTAGAGTGTTTATAATCAGGAAATAGCGGGTCTCCTCTGGCCTTCAACTTTCCCGATACAGGGTGGGGCATTCTTTTGGTGGAAAGGTCGGCCACGGGGATGGGATGGTGTCCGGTTTTTCCACATTTCGTACAGCGTTTTGTGGGTGAATAGGGCACCAACATACACTTTCTTGCGTCACAGCATTCCGGCGACGTATTGTCTTGTGGGCCTGGGGTGGCTTTTCCCGCGACAAGTTTCTCAGCGTGGAAGTCATTGCTGCGAGCCAGGGACTTTTTTGGGGGCGGACAGTTGTCCTTCACGCCTTGAACGTGGTCCTTGCAGGGGTTCTCCACATCACCGCTGAAGGCCATGGTGTCCAAATAGGGCCATGGCGGCGTTTGTCCAGGGTCTGAGCGGTGATTGTGGGTGGTTAAGTCCAAGTGGCGCACAACGTTCTGGCCTTCGAATTTCACATCCATAGACCAACTGTTGAAGTAGACCTTGCCAGAAATGGTGTGCGTGATAACCCCCATGCCCTGCATTCGGGTGGCAGCTTCGTCGCCCATGCTTTTTTTGAAATAGGACTTCCTTTTTAGCATGACTTCCTTTTTGCTGATCTTCACCTTCTTACTGCCTTTGGTCGCATCTTTAGCAAAGGCGGTATTGGGGTATGGGATGGGAATGGGGCCTGCAGGGGGTGGCGGCGGCGTGAGGCAAACGTCTGGAAAGGCGCAGATGGATTTGCCATCCGCAGCCTTGCACGAGACCTCGCGACCATTTGCGAAAACGTTGTTACCCATGACTTTCGCCTCCAGGGGTCCAAGTCAAAATCCAGGCCGCTCTCAGCTCATTCTCATTGCTGAGATGGCATAATATCTGGTTGCCCGGAGCATAGCCCTTCATGCATGAATAGAGGGCCACAACCAGGATGGACGGGCCAATGGCCGCGCCTATTTCCCCAGTACATTCAGCGGGATGCCATAATTCAAATACTTCCTTGCGCCTTCTCAGGATGCGGGTTTGGGCCAGGCTGGTTTCTTTGAAAAAGTATTGACCGCCCGAAAGGTCGGTTATTCGAAAGTCCATGTCTCCCATATCCAGGTCGGCTTCTTTCAACGCAATCTGGATGGCCTCACAAAGGCCATTGGCTCGGAAAGGCTGCCCGGAACCGATCGGCGCTGGTTCGGAGCCGAGCCCCAAACCATTGCAAATGAGTTGAGCACGTGCTTTTGGCGAGGGTCTTTCAATGAGCACGGCTGCAGCCCCTTCACCAGGGATGAAACCGTCGGAATGGCTGGCTGTCAGCAATCTGTCTCTTTTCTCGAAGTCCGCTAAAGCATGGGCGTTTAGCAGGCTGTCGGCCCCGGCTATGACCACCCCTTGCAGGTTTTCTTCATAAATCAGGCGGCGCGCCTCCGTCAGGGCAAATGCTACGGAAACCCGCCCTTCTGCAAAGGTTCTGGCATGGGGATGACTCATCACGTTCAGCTTTTGGTTCAACGCCGAAAAGAGCTCTGTCTCCAGGTCTTTAACCCTGCCGCCTCGCTCTTTTTCGGAGACGCAGAGTAAAATTGGATAAAGATTGGCTGGCTTGCCACTGAGACATTCCTCTATAGATTTCGTTAACATGAGCGTGAGTTTGGGGAGGCCGCGCCATGGTGGATGAGAGGGTACGTCTCCTCCCTGAAGCCAGGCCCCAGAGCCATCAATGAACCGGGTTTCTTCAAATCGATTGAGACCGCAACGTATCGCAGCACAAGAGGCAGGCGCGTCCAGCCCCACAGGGCTGATCATTCCGGCTCCGGTGATGGCAAGAGGTTGTGGGTGCATTTGGGTCTCCAACAATTTTGAATAAACGGAAGGGTATTTAAAATCAGTTGATTTGCACCGATCCGCCTTTGATTCTGTTCACGCCTGAGGATCGGTTTGACAGGTAGGAGCCTCTAATGAGGACCTTCCCCGCCTTTGTAAGTGTGATGCTGGCCTTTCCGCATTTTAAAACGATTTCTTTTTTCGCGGAAAAGACAAGGCGCTCACCGTCCAGTTCCAGAGTCACCGGTTTTTCGGCGGGCGCTCCGGCTTCTCGGACAATGCCCATGAGGATGGGTTTGAGTGGGTCGCCTCCCTCAAAGAGGAGGGTTGCGCCACTGCCCACGTCTCTTGCTTCAAAGCCTGTGGAGGCGATGGCTGTTGTGGGACCCTTCCTGTTGCCGGGAAAATCGACGATGGGTTCTCCGTTCGGGCCAATGCCCGCCAGAGTCCCTATGAGGGCGCCATAGATGGGTTTAGGCTGCGCGTCTGGAAGGTCAACCTGGGCTAAAAGATTTTGAGCATCAGGCTCTCCAAAGGATTCCGTGAAAACTATGGGCTCTTTCTGTGTTGTAGTCATGGACTCGCCTCCCTTGAAAGGGGTTCGGAAATCTTGAGGTTGACGTGATTTATGGACCCATGCATTGAGACTTCCGTTTCTGAAGCATAGTTTTTCCATTGAGTTATGTCAAGCAGATTTCCGTTTTGGGTGTCCCTGGCTACCTAACCTCGGTAATGTAATATCAGCAGGGTTGCGTCGTCGATATTGGTCCATCCATGCTGGCCGGCAAGGTAGTTGAAGAACCCCTTCCTCTCCAGCATGCCCTTAATGTCTCCCGCCTCTTCCAATAGAGGAATGATTTTTCGCGTTTTATTTGGCAGACCGTCTGTAACGCCGTCGGTATAAAGGAATAGTTCGTCTCCAGGGTGCAGCGTGATCTCCACCCACTGGTCGTCTGTTCGCTCTGGAAACAGGCCTACGGGCAATCCGCCCCGCCACTCTTCTGGCTGGAAGAGATCCTGGCGACGGTGCAGGATCAGTTCATGGCCCGCCCTGAGATATCGGATTGTAGGACAGTTGCGCTTGAGATGGACAAACACCATAGTGGCGTAGCGTGATTTGGCTTTAAACTCTCGGTACATGATGGCGTTTAATGGTTCGACAAAGTCTCGATAATCTAGGATCTGGGTTGCAAGCGCCTGAAGAGAGTGGCGCAAAGCGGACATAATGAGCGCTGACGCCAGTCCATGGCCGCTGCTGTCTCCAACAACGAGAAGCGCTTCCTCGTCGTTCAGTTCAATAAGATCCCAGAAATCGCCGCCCACCTGGGAGCTGAGAAGGATTTGGCCCTCAAGCTGATAGGGACCAAAGTTACGGGGCAGGTTTGGCATCATGCTCAGTTGAAGCTGGTGAGCAATGTCCAGCTCTCGCTCGATGGCGACGTACTGCTCACGATCTTCGTGGGCCTGTCTGGTGAACGCCACCTCTTGAAGCGTCTTGTTGACGGTTATTTCTAAATCTCTTAAGTTGATCGGCTTGGTAAGAAAATCAAAAGCGCCCTGATTCATAGCGGAGCGAATATTGGCCATGTCGCCATAAGCCGAAATGATGACCGGCTTGATAACCGAATTTAAAGCTCGGATTTCCTTTAGCAGGGTTATGCCGTCCATTTCGGGCATGTTGATATCGGTTAAAACCATGCTGATTTCGGGGTTGGACCTGAGGTGTTCCAGCGCCTCCTTGCCATTTAAGGCAAAGGAGAATTGGTACTCATTGGCTTTTATTTTTTTTTTGAAGACCAACTCGATAAATCGTTTGAGATCAGGCTCGTCATCAACTACCAGAATTTGTGCGGTCATGAAGGTTACTCTCTCTTGGTTTATGGAAGGCGCCGTCAGGCTCCTTCCCCGTATACGGAATTGCCAGTGGCTGTTGGCCTGGATGGATCGATTATCCATTCGCTCCAGGAGCCAGGATAGAGTCGGGCTCGGCCCAGGCCTGCATGAGCCATGGCCAGAATGTTGTGGCAAGCCGTGACTCCAGAACCACAATAAACGATGGTTCTTTCTGGATTGGCCTCTTCATGGGGCGCTCTAAACCTATTGGCCAGGTAACTTATGGAATGGAAGGTTCCGTTGCTGCGCAAGTTCTCTGCATAGGGTTCTGAAATGGCGCCGGGAATATGACCGGCTACCGGGTCGATGGTTTCATTTTCGCCTCGGTAACGGTCTGCGCCTCTTGCGTCCAGGAGCAGGAAGTTGGGATCGTTCCGTTTTCGGTCTACTTCACGGATTTCGGCAACCATTTCCGGTCGGACTTGGGGTGTAAATGTGGCGCCTGGTCGGGTTTCCACGCCACTTTTAACTGGAAGCTCTTCTCGGGTCCATGCTTGCCATCCCCCATCAAGAACGGCTGCCGCATCGTGCCCCATCCATTGCATCATCCACCAAAACCGACTTGCGATGGCCCCGCCAGCATCATCGTAGGCAACGACTTGAGACGATGACGTAACGCCGCATTGAGCCAGGCGCTCTGCGAAGGCAGTTGGGTCAGGAAGGGGGTGTCTGCCCGTTTGGCCCGGGATGATTTGGCCTGAAAGATCTTCATCCAGGTGAAGGTATTGAGCGCCTTCGATATGAGACGTCTTATAGTCGGATCGCCCCTTCTCTTTATCGGCCAATGAAAATCGACAGTCAAAGATCAGCCAGGAGGGATCTTTTATGTGTTGTTTCAGTTCTTGCGCAGAAACCAGGGTTTTATACATGAACACACCTTCTCTTCTCGTGAGCAATGGCATCTCAACCACTTTAACACGGGTTAGAAAAAGTGGAAAGTCCATGATGCAGGCAAATTGGACTCTTGGGCAAATAAATGACCCGTGTTCTTAATTTCGGAATGGCTGTTTGCCGGATGAATTTGAGCCTTTAATTATGGCATTTCCATTGGGCTACAACACCTTGCGCGTTATAATAGGTTAAGCCGCCATGCTTTTTGTTGCTGGGACAACCCTGAGGATGACGCACCATGACAAAAAAAAGATTGTGAGCTTGCGCAGTTCCGTATAAAATGAACGAGCATTCAGTTTTTGGCGTTTCGCCAGGAGGAGCCTGTTATATGACCCATTACCATGTAGACGATCGAGATATGATGTTTAACCTGAAGGAGTGCCCGGGCTTTCAGGAATTGCAGAAAATTGAACATTTTGAAGATGTAGATGAGGACACCATCGACATGCTGTTCGACCAGTCCAAGGCATTTTGCACCAAGGTGCTGGCCCCCATCCTTGCGGAAAGCGACAAGGCGGGATCTCGTTTGGAAGATGGAAAGGTTGTATTGCCGGAGAGCATCGGCCAGGCTTGGGAACAGTATAAAGAACTGGGTTTGATAGGGATGTGTTCGGACTCCAATTATGGTGGCGGCGACATGCCTCACTTTATTTCGGTTCCCATGGCGGAAATGGAATGCGGTTCTTTTGTCGCTTTTTCCATGCTGCCCCTTCTAACTCGCGGCGCGGCCCGCTTGATCTGGGCTTTCGGCAATGACGCGTTGAAAGACACCTATCTGGAGAATATGTTTACCGGTCATTGGACGGGAACCATGTGTCTTACCGAGCCTCATGCGGGAAGCGACGTTGGCGCTGCTTCAACGAAGGCGGTTCCGGAAGGCGATCATTACCGGATAACCGGCACCAAGATCTTTATAAGCTGGGGCGATCACGAGTTTGCCGAAAACATTATTCACCTGGTTCTCGCAAGAACGCCTGGCTCGCCCGCTGGCACCAAGGGGTTAAGCCTATTCGTGGTTCCCAAAAGGCTTGTGGATGGAGATGGCAATCCAGCAGACCTCAACTTTGTGGAATGTGGGAATATTGAGCATAAAATGGGGATCAAAGCTTCGCCCACCTGTGTGCTTAACTTTGACGGCAGTAAGGGCTTCCTTGTTGGAGAGGAAGGGCGGGGCATGCGGTATATGTTCCAAATGATGAACGAGGCCCGCATCGAGGTTGGTGTTCAAGGCATGGGCCTGGCCGCCGCCGCTTACGAGTCGGCTCGGCTTTATGCCCTTGAGAGGGTGCAGGGCAGCTTGAAAGATGGGGATTCGGTGCGACCTGCAAAAATTGTCGAACATGAAGATGTGCGTCGCATGCTGCTGAAAATGCGAGCCATCGTCCAGGGTCTGCGCTCCATGACCTACCATTTGATGTATTATGTGGACATGGCGGCCCATCACCCGGACGGAGAGAAGTATCAGGCTCTCGTTGAACTGATGACGCCCATTCTCAAGTCCTATGGTTCGGATCAGGGCTTCAGGGTAACGGAACTGGCCGTTCAGACTTACGGCGGGTATGGTTACTGTCAGGAATATCCGGCGGAACAATACTTGCGTGATTGCAAGATATCTTCTATTTATGAAGGGGCTAACGGAATTCAAGCCCTGGATCTGGTGTTCCGGAAAATTTTGATGAATCAGGGCGCCTATCTGAAGATTTGGATGGGCGAAGTCATGGGCGCGTGCGCCAATTGCAAGGACTCCCCATTAGAGCCGCTGGCAGCCAGCCTGCAGGCAGGCGCTCAGAGCATAGGAGAGACAGCAACCTGGTTTGGCAAGATGTACGCCTCCGGCAAGGACGATCTGGTTCGCTTCCATGCAACCGATTTTCAGGAAGCCATGGGCCATATTATGGTGGGCTACTTCCTGTTGCTTCAAGCCATTACAGCGCAGAAGGCATTGCAGGGCTCGCCTAATGACGCAGATAAGACCTTTTACGAGCAAAAGCTGGTGACCGCTCAGTATTTCTATGAGGTGATTTTTCCAACGGCCCTTTCCCAGTTGAAGGTCATCCGAAATGGATCCGCTTCTGGTCTGAATGCGTCCTTTGCCTGATAATAGAGCCAGTTGCAGGCGTCGGACAGGCGCCTGCAATTGGATTAATCCCAGTTCCCGAAAGCCTGGTCTATGTCATCCTCAACGCCTTTGATGAAAGCGTCTTTCTTTTTTTTCGTCTGTTCCGCCGACTGGGTCATGGCCTCGAAAACATCGTCCAGATTACTCTCCAGGGCGTCAAGGTCATCGTCGAATTCGTATATCTGGTTAATGGCCTCCGGCCTCTTGTGATCTTCTGGAATGGAGGGCAGCGACAGGGAGGGGTTGCGCAGGTCCTTGGGAAGGGGCGGAAGCTGAGGGTAGGCGCCATTTTGCGAGTCGTTGGGAGGCGTATTGTCAGCCGGAGCATCCATTTTTGCAGGCGCTTGAGTGGGCGTATCCAACTCCATTTGGGAGAAATCAAGCGCGGGACCCTTGAAAAGGTGCGCCCCAATAATCTTACGAGAATCCGGCAGGCTCTCGATTTCCAAATGAGGCATTCTACAAGTGCGCCAGGCCTGAAAAATTTTAACGCACATAAAGACCAGGGTCAGGCTGCCAAGAAAAATGAGCCAAAAATCCAGGGTGAATGCAATTCTATAAAGCCTGTAATCACCCCGTGTGTTCGCTTCAAAAGCCTGCAAAAGGTTGGCTTGGGTGGGAAGCCCAAGGTTGATCAGGGTTTCGTTGATATCATGACCCTGTAGAGCAGCTTGGATGATGGGGATCCGGGCGTTTGGATAGGTTTTAAAGGTCCAGGATACAAAGAGTCGCGCAACAGCGCTGCTGTATAAAATAGCGCTTGGATTAGTGTATGATTCTTCGGTTGCTAAATAGGTTTTCAGGTCCTTTTGGCGGTAGAAGGTCCATATGGCTAGAAACCGGTCTCTACTCTTGCCTGGACGCCCAAAATATCGGGCGAGCCCCTCTTCCCAAACGGGCGGCAAACTCGCTTCGTTGCTGAGGTTAAGCAGGTAGTGGACCAGCCCATGGTGAAGACCGTCGGAAACCCAGGCTATGTCTTCTCCGGGCTCTCTCAGAATGTTGACCTCAATCTGTCGCCTCTTTTTGTTGTATCCCGCTTGAAGCCACTGAGGCAATTCAAGATGGTTGGACAATCGCTTGTCAGAGCCGGCCTTTCCCAGGGTGATGGGGATTTTGAGGTCGGGGAGTTGAACGGACCAGGTTCTCTCCAGCTCACTTAAAAACGCCTCGGCTTCTGCCGCCAGGATCGGCGTTTCCTTTTTAAATCCACCGGTAAAGAAAATTTCCAGGTGCTTAGACTGGTAGATCCTCATCTGGCCCACTTGAGAAGCCACCGTTTGGGCGGCAAGTGGGAGGGAGAGAAGGCATAGAAGCAGGCCCTGGCATTTAGAGGAAATTAGCATGAGCAACTCAGAGAGGACAAAGTATTGCCGTATCATGTTCTGTTCGGCAATATGGCGTATCGTTGTTATAACACACTGAAGAAAGGGTTTTTGATTTAGATCGCAATTATTGGACGGGTTCCCAGGCTGGAGCCCCGCCAAAAAATTGGGTTCTTGTTAGGGCGGAGAAAGATGGCGATTCGAATTCTCCTGAATATATTGTACAATTTTTTTCGGTGAAGCGATTCGCCCCATGGAGGATTCATGAAAAGGTTCAGGAGAATCATGTCCATAGACAAGGTGACCGAGGCGCTGGCTAGAGAGAGCAGCTCCGTGGAATTTCGCGACGCATTGGTGAAATCGCTTCCTTCGAGAATCTTCGGGGAAACCATGGCTGCACACATCGATGATGCATACATTTCTGGAAAGAAGCTGCATTTGGTGGTGTCGGACCCAATTTGGAGAAAGGAGATTCGAAAGAACCGGGGAAGATTGGTCGATAAAGTGCGAGCGGTTCATCCTCAGCTCATTGGAATTACCGTTGATTCTTGAAAATACCTGCGTAAAATCCCCCATTTTGGTCAAAATGAGCTAAAAAAGGGAAAAAAAACGAAAAAAAACAGGATTTCTTAAGATTAATGGTTGACATTTCCGCTCACAATTACTATCTTTGAGAGTGCATATTCCGTGCAAGTAGTTCATAACAGTTGAGATAATAAAGAATATCCCAAAGGAGCTCAACATCGTGTCCATGACAAAGTCTGATCTCGTAGAAGCCGTGACTCGATCCTGTGATTTGAGTAAGAAACAGTCGGAAGTGGTTGTAAACACATTCCTTGAAAGTATCATTGATTCCTTAAACCGAGATGAGGGTGTGGAGCTCCGCGGTTTTGGCAGTTTCCGCATCCGTGATCGCGGAGCCCGTCTGGGTAGAAACCCGCGCACCGGCGAAAGTGTTGAGGTTGAAGCCAAGAGAGTGCCTTTCTTCAAGGTAGGAAAGCACTTGAAAGAGGTTATCAACTCTTGATCGCAAGACAGAATGAAGCCGTTCTTCATCCTGTTTTCGTCATCGTCAAGGTAAAAGAAATCCGGACAGGGTAGATGCGTTTTCGCATCACCCTGGTCTCGGCGCTTATTCCTGCAATCTAAGCTGTAACATGCATTTGTGGGCGGGTATTCGTGTATCTGCTTGTTTTTTGTCGTTCAAGCCAATGGCCTGTGCAACTGTCTAAAGATTACAGGAAACAATATTGGTGTGCATTCTTCTAGGAGAAGAGCCTAAAGAATCCTTCCCGCTTGTGGATCCTGCTGAGCTTGTTGTCTCTGTTGCAGTCGATCCCTATCTGAGAGGGTACCTCTGCTCGAATGCGCCATCTTCGCTTATCGCTTGGATCATGAGCGCCCCGGTTGAGATATTTGCCGGGGGTAATTTGGTCTCTACGGAAAGATGCCCCTCTTCGTTGGTTGCGCCTTTGCCCAGCACTAGCGGTTTGTGATTGGGAGCCAGTAATTTAATGCGAACTTCTGCGCCTTCTATGGGCTCTCCAGACAAGGTTCTCCGGGCGTCAATTTCAAGGACTGCCGTTTTGTTTCTAAACAGGTTGGCAATGCCATTAGCGACCAGTTTCATGTGGTCTGGGCATTCCTCCTGGGAAAGATAGTCCGTAATAACCTCGTCGAGGCTTCGGTCGGTGATGAGACCTTCTTCAAATGGCGCGCTTTCGTCATATTTTCCCACTTTGATAGAGCGAATGACGCGTTTATGCTGAGATTCAAGAAGCTCCATGATATCATCTTCGGTCAAGGTCGCTTTGTCCTGTTCGTAGGATGTGCGATAATTATCGAGAATCTCACCGCCTACGTACACCAGCGATTCGATTTTCGGGTTGTTTCTCCCTTTGTCCTCTGTTTGGACATGGTAGACTTTCGCATTGTGTTTAACATCCGTATTGAAACCCGTTATCATGGATCATGCTCCAAATGTGCGCAAGGTTGCTGAGCGTTAGAGGCGCCGTTACTATGGTAAATCAAAAAGGACTTCAACGGAACATCGAATTATCAATATCCTATGTTGGCACATCCTTTTTTGGTTGGCAAATTCAGCCAGGCGTGCCCACTGTACAGGGTGTTCTCACCCAGAAACTTCAATTTATCCTGAAGGATCCGCATTTAAAAGTTAAGGGGAGCAGCAGAACGGACACTGGGGTTCATGCCCACGATCAGCGCGTGCATTTTTTTACGAACAGCACCATTCCAGGGGTGGGTTTGAAGCGGGCGCTCAATCGGATGTTGCCGCCTCCCATACGCGTTCGGTGGGTTGAAGACAGGCCCATGGACTTTTCTGTACGACACCACGCCCAGGCCAAGCACTACTCTTATTATCTCTACAATGGTCGGGCGGCCTCCCCTTTTATTACCCCTTTTCTGTGGGAGTACGGACGTCCCATGGATGTGAATCTGATGAATAGCGCTGCTCAGCACTTTGTGGGATCTCGTTGCTTCAAGGCTTTGCAGGCTGCCGCCGATTTTCGGGAAGAATCTGTAGTGACCATTTTTAAAGCCGGGGTATCTAGAATGGATGATATCATCCGCTTTGACGTGCTGGGTCACAGGTTTCTTTATCACATGGTGCGCAACATGGTGGGTCCTCTCGTAAAAGTAGGTTATGGGGAGTGGTCCATGGATGAGTTTTTGGAAAGGCTGAATTCAAGCCGAAGAGAGATGATGTGGATTACGGCTCCGGCGAAGGGTCTTCATCTATTTGAAGTTTTTTATGGCAAGGCCCCTCATGCCTTTTCTCCTCGATGTGAAGCGTTTAGCCGTTTTTTAGCTCTTAACGATACTGGTTTCGAATCAAGATTTCCGGGTCCATCGAGTCCGTGAGAAAAAGTAGATGGGTAGGCCCGAGATGATCAGAAACACGCCGATCAGCGCTGATTTTGGATCTTCTATAATGGTGTTGATCATGAGCCAGAGCGCGAAACCGGTGAACAAGAGTGGTGTAAATGGGTAGCCCCATGTTTTGTAAGGCCTTGGCATTTCAGGTTTTTTATATCTCATAACCACGACAGCCATGACGCAGAGGATGTAGAAGAACCAGGAGGCGAATAGCACGTAGGTGATCAATTGGTCGAAGGCGCCAAGGAAAACAAGGGTTGAGGACCAGACCATTTGAATTAATAGGGAAAATACGGGCGCGCCGGTTTTGGGGTGAACCTTGCCGAAGCTTTTAAAAAATAAGCTGTCCCGCGCCATGGCATAATAAATCCTTGGCGCTCCGAGGATCATGCCATTATTTGCGCCAAAAGTGGATAGCATAACGGCAAGGGAAACGAAGCCGGCCCCCCAGCCGCCCAATACGGCCTGAGCGGCGTCCGCCGCCGTTTCTTGGGACTGGGCTATGCCGCTAACCGACAAGACCTTTATATAAGCCACATTTACAAGAAGATACAGGACGATCACCAGCAGGGTGGAGTAGAGAATGGCCCTGGGTAAATTCCGTTGTGGATTTTTAACTTCTCCCGCAGTGTAGGTCACCTCAATCCAACCGTCATATGACCAGAGCGCCGCAAGCACGGCCATGCCAAAAGCGCCTAGAATTCCTGCGCCTTCTCCCATGGGGAGTACTGGCTCAAACTTCTGGAAGGATTGACCAGAAAGAAAAAGGCAAACCACAATAAGAAAGAGCAATGCGCCAATTTTGAAAACAGTAAAACCATTTTGAACCCAAGCTCCTAGCTTCACGCCTCGGCAATTAAGGGCGGTCAACCCGATGATGGACGCAATAGCTGTGTACTTTACTCCCAAATCGGACATGGGGATGAACTGCCTCAGGTAGGATGCGAATGTAACAGCGACAGCGGCTATGGAGGCGGAGTTTATGACGCTCAATGAGGTCCAGCCGTACAGGTAACCGTAAACCGGGCCGTAAGTTTCTTTGAGATAAACATATAGACCGCCGGTCCGCGGCATTGCCGCGCTCAGTTCGGCAAAAGCCAAGGCGCCAAAGAGACTGACAACGCCGCCTATTACCCAGGCTGCAACGTAAAGGGACGAGGATTCCAGTTTTCCAGCCACAACATAAACGAAAAAGATCCCGGAACCGATCATGGTGCCTACATTGATCATGGTGGCGTCCAAGAGGTTCAATTCTCTTTTAAGTTCGGTCTCTTGTGGGGTTTGCTGTTTCATTGGTCCCATTTTTGGACCTTACTCCTAAATTGGCGCTTAAGCATTCTTCTCATGAATGATCTGAAGCCCGACAAGGGTAAGGTCGCTGCTGTAATGTTCGATAAACCGGCTTTCTCGGTGAAAAATGGCCCCCAGGCCGCCTGTTGCCACAATGACGGGCTCCCCTTCCATCTCTTCGGCCATGGGACCCAATATGCCGTCAACCAGTCCCACATAGCCGTAAAACAGGCCGGATTGAATGTTTTCGACGGTATTCTTTCCGATCACCCTTTTTGGCTTGCGCAAGTCCACACGGGGCAGTTTGGCGGCTGCTTTGTACAGGGCTTCCGATGAAATAGACACTCCTGGCGCAATGGCGCCGCCCAGAAAGGCTCCCTCTTTTGAGATGGGGTCGAAGGTTGTGGCTGTTCCGAAATCAACAACAATCACGGGACCGCCATATTGTTGATAGGCGGCAATGCCGTTTACAATTCGGTCTGCGCCTACTTCTTGAGGGTGATCAACTTTCAGGGCGATCCCGGTTTTAATCCCAGGCCCCACTACAAGGGCTCGAACGCCAAAGTAGTCTGCGCACATCTGTTTGATGGTGTCTTGCAGGGGCGGCGCAACGCAGGATATGATGGCGTGCGTCACCTGGCTTGCTTTATGGCCTGTTGGGAAGAACAGGTTTCGGAAAAGGATTCCGTACTCATCGACGGTTTGATGAGCTATGGTGGTCAGGCGCCAGGACTTAATGAGTTTTTTCTTTTCAAAAAGACCGATCACCGTGTTGGTATTGCCGATATCAATTGCTAACAGCATGCATCTATCCTCAGTTTATCCGCTTATGACAGGTCCCCGAAGGGTTCCTTCATTCTACAACGCCAGACCCCGGAGAAATCAACAAAAACCGTCTCCGTTCCTGGAATTCGCTGGGGATTTAGCCAAACGCCCTATTTTGCGGCCTGCTTTTTTACAATACGCATGACTTCTTTGGCGGAGAATGGCTTTTGAAGCACGTCTGCGATCTTGATTTTCTGAATGTCTTCCTGGGCCAGACCCGTAATAAAATAGACGGGAACCTGCTCATAGATTTCTTTGAACCAATCCACAAAGTCGTAGCCGGACTCGCCAGGCATCATGATGTCGCAGAAAACCAGATCCGGAACTTGCCGTTCTACAATGATTTTTCTTGCTTCTTGGGCGCTTTGGGCTCGGTAGAAGGTAGCGCCAAGGCTGGTGATAATAACGCCGAGCATTTCAAGAATTTGGACTTCGTCATCGATAGCAAGCACCTGCATGCCGTCACATATCTTTTTGAACTTGATGGTGGCGGTCTGATGCCCAAAAATAGGCAATTGTTCAGCAGCCCAGGCCGCTTCAATAACCTTCTTCATTTTCCGGTTGGCGTCTCGAAGTTTGAGGAGTTGATCGTAGCCGGGCACGTCAGGAGGCAATGAAAAATGGGAGTCATGAGCGTCAACATAAAAAACAGGAGACTTGCCTTCCAGGATAAACACCAGTTTCATGTGTGGGTAACGATGGTTCCCCAACCGCAGATTGTACCTCGTCTTCTCTTTTTCAAAACCGTCCCAGTTCAACAGATCCTGATCATCTCTGATGTTCTGAAGGTTGTTTACTACATCGCGTATTTTAGAAGGCATGCCTTCGGGATAGGCGTGACTCAAATAAGACTGGGTAGCAAGTTGAAGTTGTTGAAGAAGGTTCATTCTCTTTTAACCGTTGGGAGGTAAAAGGTAAAGGCGCTTCCCTCGTTGAGACCGGAGCTCCTTGCCCATATTTTACCACCAAGTTCATTTAAAATCCCCTTACAAAGTGCCAAACCGACACCTATGCCGCGGGTCATGTACTCAAAATGGCCTGTTTTATGATGCGTTACATCTTGAACCTGGTAGAATTCATCGAAGATGCGGTCTTGATCCTCTTCTGGAATGCCCAGGCCCGAATCTTCGATCACAAAGTAGGCCTTATTGGCTTCTATCCAGGAGGAAATACTCACCTTGCCGCCATCAGGCGTGAAGCAGATCGCGTTTTTGAGCAGGTTGCCAAAAACTTGAGTAATTAGGTTGTTGTCGGCCAAGACCATGATTCGCTCTTCGTCCAGATTGTTATGAAGTTCCAGTTTGCGAATTTTCATAAAGAACGCAAGATCATCATATACCTTCATGAAGGCTTGATTCAAGTCGATTTCTTCCAAGTTGATTGGAAATTTCTTGAGAGCCAGTCTGGTGAGATCTGTAATTTTGTCGATCAGCTCCCGCATCTTGCCCAAGCTCTGGTTGGTTATTTGCAATGCATGGTGCTGCTCATCATTGATTTCTCCCATCATGCCCTCCATGAGAAGGTCGTTGTAACCTGTTGCAATGGAGAGAGGTGTTCGCAATTCGTGGGATGTGATGGTGACAATATTCTCTTTGAGTCTGGTCAGTCTTTGCAGTTCCTGGTTCCAGTTTTGGGACTGCTGATAAGCTGTTTGCAACTCTTCCTTGCTGCGAGTAAGCTCCTGGTTGGTTTTTTCCAATTCCTCCACCTTCGCCTGAAGCTGATCTAGCAGGTTGAGGCTGAAGTCTTTCAGGAGTTTTGTCTTATTAGATGGTTCGGTTTTTTCTCGTTTGCCTTCCAGATAGGTGCGAAGCTGCGTTGCAAAGGTCTCCGCATTGATGGGTTTTTCAATGTAGCCATCACAACCCGCAACCAATGCCTTGTCTCGATCTCTCTTGTTGATTCTTGAGGTAAGAGCCACAACAGGCACTGCTTCCAAATCATTTACCGACTTGATCTTTGCGGCAACGCCCAGTCCATCCATAAATGGCAGATCGAGATCCATAAGGATTAAATCGGGTTTGAGTTCAATGGCCATTTTGATGCCCTGCAGCCCATCTAAGGCTTGGGAAATGATAAAACCCGCAGGCTCCAGTATTTTTTTGGTCAATCTTTGATTGAACTCATTGTCTTCAATGTAGAGGATGTGGGGCGTGGGATTCATGGGTTACTCTTTTTGGCAGCGCAAAATGTCGATCGTGCGCTTTTCGGTGTCATCGATGCGGATTTTGACGGAAAACGCCGCTTGAGGCAAGTGAAATCCGGATAAACGTTCCGGCCATTCTATTAATTTCACAGAGTTGGATTCCATAATGTCTTGAAGGCCAATCTCTTCCAGTTCTTCTTCTCCACTAAAACGATAGAGGTCAATATGGTCGATTCCCCATGCTGCTTTGTAATGGTTGACCACAGTGTAGGTTGGTGAATCGACTTCCCACAGGTTCTCAAGCCCCATTCCTGCGCAAACGCCTCTGGTAAACTGTGTCTTGCCCGCGCCAAGGGGTCCTTGCAACAAGACCAGGTCTCCAGGTCTTAACAATTTCCCGAATTGCCTTGCCAGGTTAAAAGTTTCGTCCTGGCTTGTGGTTTGTTGAGTGCAGGGTAGATCGTCTAATTTCATTGGGATAAACCGTATGGCAAGTACCATTGCCTCCGACCGTGATCCAAGGATCATTTGATCTATGGATTTGTCTCGTCAAGTCAGACATTCTAACACGTATGAAGAAAATAGATACAATAATTCGGCCTAGGCGGTCTGCCCAGTAAAAGCCTTGCAGAACTCCCTACTAGTTGAAATTCGTGGGATCATCTGATGCGCATCTCTTCCTAAAGTGGATTGGGAGACTTGGTTGTCTCCGAAAGCAGGCTCGGCGCTGGGTTAAATCTTGGGCCGTACTTTAAAGACGCGTCCTTTTCCATTTTCGGGTTTCACATCCTGGGATGGTCCTATGGACCCCGATATTACATGCTCATAAACTCTTACATGGAAGTCACCTGCCCAAATAAGGGTGTATGACGCAACGCTTTTTATATGATTCTGCTCATTCACCCAAAAGGTTCCGGGCATGGCGTCTTGAGATCGTGGACCTGAGCCAGTCTGGACTTCCTTCCATTCTCCTTCTGAGTTTTCCAATTGATAGGGAAAGGCTGGTTGAGCGCTTGCTGCAAGTCGCCATAATCTCCAAGCGCGAGTTAAGGCTTTTTCCATTAAAAGAACCCTGGTTTTGAGCGGCCCTTGATTCCATGTCCCCGAACCTTCTCCCCTTCCCAGGCTCATTAATAAGAAGCGTTTAAGTTGAGGGTATGAACTATATGCCACAAATTCATCTTCCGTTTCTTCAAGATAATGCTGGGTTATGGCTTCTAACAATTCGTCCCAAATCAGCATTAACAGGTAGTCCCGTTCTGAGGACGGCGGCCCATTTAGGAGTTCATCGATATCCTCAAGATGTTCCGGGTTGACTACCCCGCCTGCCATGGGGCCGTTAATGTAATATGTGGCAAGGGATGCGAGTTGTCGATCTAAAAGGGAATGTCCTTTCTTGTTGGGATCCAATCCGCCAATAGGCTGGTCCACAAAGAAGTCCATGCCTCGAACGGGGTGCAGCGGCGCCCCAATTTGAAAATACGGTCGCTTGAACAGACGATGAGAGGGAGACCATCTATTGTCTGTTTGTCCTGGTTTTGAGGGTGTTATTTGGATATTCACTTTTCGCCCGTTCTTTTTTAGCAAGGTTAATTCAACCGCAGGAACTTGAGCGTGTTGCCAGGCGCTTAAGGCTTCATCGACATTGTCTACTTCGAGGAGAAGATGAAGGGCGGTTAGATCGGCGCTTGGTCTAAGACCGTCCCAATCGTAGAAGTACTCCATTCCAGGGACTCCAGACACCAGGGGATTGATCCAGCGCCCATACCGTGCGTGGGTTGGAGCTGATGGATAATCCTTCACTCTTGTCGCCGCTTCATTTCGGAAAAGCGCCTTATCCCTTCCTACAAATGCCGTTGTTGGCGTTTGTGAGAATTGTTCATCATCGGCAGCAATGGGTTGTGTAACAAAAACCAGCTTTTTGGTTGAGCCCGACCATAGGAATGGCGTACCCACAAGTGACAGCCCGCTGGCCTCTAACTGGTCCTCCAGAGTGAGGGTTGTCACCATAAAAACAAAAGAAAGCCACGGATGTGATCGGGTCTGTAAAGCTAGTAAGGTGGGGCCGGAGCTTGATCGGGTCATCTCAAGGAGTGGCGGCCCAAATAGAGATTTGGCCGCATGATGCAGCTTTACCTGGGGTCCGATTCCTCCTAATCCGGTGATGGGATAATCTGAAATATTGCGGTAAGCTCGATCGCCAAATGCATGCAAAAGGCGGTTGGCCGACCATTCCTTCACAAAATTATGGCCTAGCAAAAAGGCGTAACCTCTCTGCATGAGAAGCACGTCTTCTACGGTCCAGCCGACCGAAGAACCTTCTGTAAGACCTTTGGCGTATTGCTCTAAAATAGAATAAGTTCCTGCGTTGTAAAGCGCTGCGCTTTTCTTTGCAACGTGCTCGAGGTCAATATAGTAAAACAGGCCTGCCAGATCTTTCAGGTCTTTTGGCAAATGACTGGAGGCTTCGCCTTTGAAAAGGTCGCGTAGCGCTATCAGTTTTTTGCCTGCTTCCTTGCCATGGCACAGTCCCTGAGCAAAAAATAAATCACCTCGTGTTGAAGCCGAAAGCAACCATGTCTCTTTGTAGGTTTCCAATTCAATGGGCGATTCCAGATACAAGCTTTCTTTGGGGAAGCGCGGGCCGAAAATTTCGGGAACGTCCTTCTCAGTAAAGAAGTAAAGCCAAACACCGTAGCCAATAGCGCCCAAAATTGAAAGGGTTACAATGATTTTTATCAGTCTCATCATGGGAGCTCCGGTCGGACGGATGATGCGTTCTCACCGCTTTTTGTAGGCTTTATTCACAGGGAAACGATGCGGACTGCCGATATCTAGTTTAGATAAATATCCTTAAACATGGAACCCAATTTTTCCTAATTGCTCTCATGAGCATCGCCAACAGGGCCTTTTACTGTTACAATGCCATCTATAAAAAGCCCGGGAGGCCATTTATGGATCTTCAAATCACTTGCCCTAATTGTAGAAAGCGCTCGGAAGCTCCTTTCGATAAAATACCTTCAGGCAATTTAAGAACTACATGCAATGGGTGTGGAGAACAGTTTGTCTTGAACAAAGAGAGCAAACGTAATTGCAAGCCCATTTCTGAAGGACCCAGTTATCCCGAGGATGGGTGGAGAGTGGATGCCCCGGCCTGCCAGGGCATGCAATATGATTTAAACGGTCTGGGCAGTCTCATAAATAGCGGGCTTGTGGGACCGGAGACTAAAATTCAACCACCTGGACACCCGTCACTTGTCACTGCTCGTGATCTTAAACAACTTGACGAATTTTTCGAAAAGCATAGGGAGAAATTGGAAAAAGCAAAAAGAACGCGGAGGTAACCCTTGTTGCACCGTTTGGACTATCATCTGACTGAACTGATTTTTCGGATTCTTTTTAGCCTGATTTTCCTTGGGTTAGGGGCTGAGCATCTGTTTTCCGACGCACTAATCCAGGATATGATGCCTGGCTGGCTGGTTGGGAAACGCGTTTTTTCTATTTTGGCCGGGCTTATCTTACTTACCGGCGGCCTCTCTGTTTTTTTGGGTTACAAGATGACCTGGGGTGGGCTGTTGCTTTCAGGGTTTCTTGTAACTGTTACTCTGATGGTCCATCTCCCCGCAATATTTCAACATCCCCCCAATCTACCTGAAGAATGGAGCTGGTTATGGGATGTTTATCAGCGAAGCAACCTGGTGAAGAACCTGTGTCTCCTGGGAGTTTGTTTTCATCTCATCAATCACGAGCCAGGCAGGTTCAGCTTGGATGATCGTTTGAAGATCAAGGCGGCCCGGGAAAAGGTTCCCGGGCGCTAAATCATTTTTTGACTAGTTAGTTGAATGGTCTCTCACCATTCTAAGTTGATAGTAGGCGGTGAGGTCTTTGCTATTGAAGTGTCCGTAGGGGGCCGAAGTATATACCTTTTCCCCATCCTGGCCGGGAATCCTGGATGTATAGGTTCCATATACCAGGTTTCCATAACCTATAATTTCATCTACGGTTGACCAAATGGAGTAGACATAAGCGCCTTCATAACCAGATGTTGAATTCAGGTCTACCAGCATGTCAGATACGCCATAGGGCCCCAATCCCCAGTAGAGATAACCGGGGTATAGGCCATTTGTTGAGCCACAAGTTGGCGTGGTGGGTCCCGTTTGGTAACAGGATACCAGGCCTTGGTTAGCGCCTGCGATGCCCACAAAAGCGTCAATTTCGCTTGTAAGAGAACTTCCGAGGTTATACCAACCCCCATCGGCCGCGTCGTGGGCGCTTCCGCCCTTGATCGCTTTCCTGGCTAGGGTTACACCCATGGAATGTGCAATGATATCCACTTTCGAAGCGCCGGTATAATCGAGAACGGCTTCTATGAAAGCTCGGATTCTGGTAAGGTGCGCCCGAGAATGGTACTGATTGGCCGACGAGGCCGCGCTAGCGGGACCCCAGGTTGTTGCATATAGCTCTGCGTCTGAATAGCCCGCTGATTTAAAATAGGCAATGGAGTCAGACCAGCCGCTTTGGGGCAAGCTCGAACCTACCGCCTTATCTGAATTTCCATGGATGAAAATTACGGGGTGGTGGTAGATTGGATCACTGCTCTGGGTTTTGCCTCCGTAGCTTCCTCCTGACAGGTCGTCTCTCTCGAAGTTGTAGCCGCCATAGCCATTTGAATTGAGCCAATTGTAAAAATGGTTTGTAATGCCCGACATGGATACTGAGGCCTGCGCCGCCATTATCTGGCGCTCGTTTTGGCCATTATTTGTTGTAAATGATCCCCCCATTAATGGAGACACCAGGGCTAATATGCCAAAGACTGAAAGAAGAAGGTTCATGGTCTTTCCCCCCAAGTGAAATATAACGACAACACATGTCGCAAAAACAGAATACATGTTCTGTAATCTTATTATACCACTTCTTGCCAATCTTGGTCGAGAGGGGATTAGTAGAGGGCCATTTGGCGGGACAATAAGCCGCATAAAAACAAGAAAACCCGGACATTTGCCCGGGTTTTCAAAATTGAGATTTGAGAAGGATCAGGTTTCGTTGTTGGGTCGAGGCATTTGTTCGATAACAACGTCTGGGCCGCGACCAGAACCGGCATCACCTTCAACACGATCGATGGGAAGTTCGTTCAATTTTCCATAACGACGCATGTCCACCCAGCGATGGCCCTCGTGGTAAAGGGAATAGCGACGCTCGTGAAGAAGCTGATCGATTGCTGAATTCATGTCGGACAGAGTAACGGGATCCAGGCCCCCTGACTCATGGCGAACGACGTTGATGTCTTGGGCCGCAAGGTCCATATTGCCAAGGTGAATGTTGGCTTCAGCGCGAAGGAGAAGGAGTTCTTCATTTCTCATAATGGGAAATGAAGAGTCTGCTCTTTCGGCCGTAATCACGCCCAGGTTGCTTGACAGGCTGTCAAACACGGTGGTGGTGCTTCTGACCAGAATTTTGCGAGCCAATCTCTGGTCGCCTGCTTCTGCATCAGCTTGAATGCTGGGGTGCCCATGAAGAATAAGGAGTGATCCAGTTTGGTCTTCGAAGATGGGATTCACGACATCACCTGCAGCAAGGCTGAAGATCATGTAGGCGCCCAGATCCATGCTGGCGGTTGCATCGACAAAGGAGTTGTTAAGCGCGTCTATGACACCCTGCCAATTTTCGCGGTAAGCATCAACCCTAGCTTTCAGGCCACGGTTGAATGTGGCAAAAGAAGCCGGGGTGTCAAATGCAGCCAAGCCAGCGGTGGTGGTCCAGGCAAAGCTGGATCCTGCAGTGGATAATTCGGCGTGACCCTCATCCAGCAGGGCGGCAATGGCGTCAAGTGCGGCAGCCCGATCAATGAAGGGACCAGGCAGGTCGCCAGCCACCTCAAATCGAATACCGTTGTCCCAGGTATAGGTGAGGTTCCTCAGGTGCATATAGGCCTGAAAGGTTTTCACAAAACCGGACGCGCCAGAAGCTTGCTCGCCAGTAAGGCCGAGATCGCCCATTCTTGCGAGGATGTCGTTGCCATTGCGAATAACCCGGTAAGCAGACTCCCAGGGACGAAGGAGAAGAAATCCGCCATCATCGATGGGGCCTTCAAGAAGCTCGCCGGTAAAGCGGGGGTCTGCGCCCTGGAAATAGTAGATCTCTCTACCAATGGAACCCGTTACTCGGAGATAGGTGTTCAGGTTGTCTCTCACGCCGGATTCCATGCCAAGCGCAAGGCCCTGAATGCTCACGGACGGGCTGTCCGAGGGTAGGTTGTTGGGGTCTGATATGTCCTGGCTCCCACAAGATGAAAGCATGAGAACAGTCACAGCCAGACCCGTTAGGATGCTAAAACGAGCTTTGGTAAACATATTTTTCATGATTTGACTCCTCTCTTATAAGCCTGCTGAAATCTGGAAATACCAGGATTTTGAAGTGGGATATGGCGCCACTTCCACGGAACCGATTGGTGCGTTGGAAAAGTTGCTGACCTCGGGGTCGTAGCTGCTGTAATCGGTGTCCGTCCAGATGTTTCTGCCGGTAAGGGCAAAGCGAAGATAGGAGAGTCTGTCATTGAACATTCGGTTTAGAGGGCCTTTAGCCAAAGAGTACTGGAGGCGCACTTCCCGAAGTTTGATGTAGCTGCCGTCTTCCACAAGTTGGCTGGTGGTTGTGCCCAGAGCGCCTGCGCGGTCCTGTCCCGCCTGAGTGTCCAGGTCGGGAGTGGTGCCATTCAAATCGCTGAGCAGGGTCGTCAGGTTTATGACGTCGCCGCCTTCCTTCCAGTCAAGAAGGAAGCTGAAGGTCCACTCTTTCCAGCGCATATTGTTGTCCCAGGAAAGTTGAAAGTCAGGCGTTTCGTCCCCGATTTGAACGGTTTGCCCATTTTCAACACCAATGATCTGTGTTGCAGATCTGCCTTCTTCAATGCGATGCTGGCCAAGGAATGGAGCAAAGCCGCCATTGTCCAAGTTGAACGCCGCAATATCCAGCTTTGTGATGACACTGTCTACTGTGTACCAGTTGAAGCGCGCGGTCCAGTCGAATTCGGCTTTTTTAACGGGGATCACGCCAAGAGAGAATTCCAAGCCATCGGTTTCCATTTCTCCGCCATTGATGAAGGTGGTGTCGAAGCCGGTTGAAGGTGGAATATCCCAAAGAAGGATGAGATCCGTAATATCCTTTTTGAAGTAGGAAAAGCTTACGGTTGCTTTATCGTCAAAAAAACCCGCATCGAAACCGAGTTCCACTTCGGTTGAGGTTTCTGGTTCTATGTCCGGGTTGCCCTTGTTTTTCAGGGGCAGAAGACCAACGGCGCCGCCAATGACATTGGCGATCAGAGAGTCGTACTTTGCACTGCTTTGTGGCAAGTTTCCGGTTTTACCCCATGCGGCGCGAACCTTGAATTCGTTAATAAAACTGTTGTCGCTCCAGAAATCATACTCCGAAAGTCGTGAGGAGATCGCAGCCTTGGGATAGGTGTAAACCTTGTCTGAATCGCCATTTACGCTGGAGGAATCGCCGCGAATGCCCGCCACCATATAAATGGGACCCAATTGAACTTCTTCCTGAAGGAAAAAGCCTTCGTCACGCTGGAGTACGCGAATCTGGTTGGTATTGGTGATAATGGCGCCCTGGTTGATATTGGTTACGCCTGGAAACAACCCTTCGGATGCAATTAACACTCGGTTTGCGTCTTGTTCTTCGAACTGTAGGCCAGCAGAGGTGGTGAAGGAATTTCCGGATCCTGAAATATAGGAATGCTTCAGGTTGAAGTAGACATTGCTGTTCTCAGATTCCGTCTCACCCACGATGCTGGTGCCCGGGTTGGGGCGCAACTGCTCAAATTGAAGGCTTGCAGGGAAAATGGCTTCGCTTTCCTGTGAAAAGAAGTCGAGGCCCCCAGTGATGTTGAAATCAAGGGTCTGGCTTTCCGTTGCGAATAGTTCCCAATCGAACTTCATTGAAGTTGATGTTCTGGATACGGTTTCCCTATTGGTCATCAAATCACGGGTTTGAATGGGATTGGATGATGCAAAGGGGTTCACGGGGTAGTTCCCGTTCTCATCAGGCTGCAGATTGAAGAAGTTGGGCGTCTGAACAAGGGCTACGCCAAAGGTGGTGCCGTTGTTGTTCTCATTATTCACCAAACCCCGATCAGATACTGATTTAACGAAGTTGGTCGCTACAGAAAGGCGAATGCGATTCGTGAAGCGGTGGTCTAAATTCAGACGCACCCCGTTTTTTACATACCCGGTTCTTTCAATGATGCCTTCGTCGTCGAGGCTGTAACCTGAAATAAAAAACGCTGTTTTGTCGCTGCCGCCACGAGCGCTAAAGTTTAGCTCATAGATGGAGCCCTCATGGCCGTACATCTGGTCTTCAAAATCCTGAATCTGGTAATTGCCGTTGGCGTCTGCAACCTGGTCAAACAACTCAACGCCGTTTGTGAAGCCTGCGGCAGTCTCCCGAGTAAACACTCGTTGCCCCAACTTTTTGATTATGGATCTCTGACCAAAACCCATGTTCAGGTCGTATTGAGTCTTGCCGGAAGTACCTTTTTTGGTGGTGATGATCACAACGCCGTTGGACGCTTTTGCGCCGTAAATGGCAGCGGCGCTAGGGCCTTTCAGGACTTCGATGGAGGCAATGTCTGAGGGAATGATGTCCGCAATACGGTTGGAGGGGTTGTCCTGGGGATCACGACCACCGCCGCCGGTTGCATCTGTAACAAGGTCCGTTCCCGACTGGATCGCCGAGTTGTTCATGATGACGCCGTCTACAACGTAGAGGGGCTGACTGTTTCCGTTGATAGTGGAAATGCCCCGCAGTTTTACAGACATCCCGCCGCCTGGGGTGCCGCTATTGCTACGCACCTGAACACCGGCAAACTTGGCGCCCAGCACCTCGTCTACAGACTGAACAGGAACACGTTCGATATCTTCTGTGCTCATGGAAGCTACAGAGTTTGCAAGGTTCTGCCGTTTCACCGATGAGGCGAAGCCGGTAATTACCATTTCCTCTTTATAGTCAAGCGGTGATTCCGCCAACTTTACTACCAGGTTGGGGTTGCTGGCCGTTACATTTTTCTCGGCCGTTTTAAATCCTACAAAGCTATAGATAAGCGTTGCTTCGGATGATGGAATGGTGATGCGGTAAAACCCGCCATCACCTGACACTGTGGATAGGGTGGTCCCTTTCACGGTTATGGTCGCTCCTGGAAGCGGTTCATCGGTTTCGGTTAAAACCTTGCCCGCTACTTCCAGATTCTGCGCCATGGACAAAATCGAGAAAAGGCATAACAACCCAAAAGTCGCACTTAGCCGTCGCATAATCTCTCCTTCCTAAACGATTTTCATTAATGTCGCGGCGTATTCCATTTGTGAGCGCTCAATCCTCATTGATAAAATTAATTAAACTTCTGGCAAAGACTGAACCCATCAGTTTGGATTAGTCCCTAATCTAGTCGATTTGAGAAATATGTCAAGATAAAAATGCTGGTCTTTACATTCTCACGTTCTTTTTTAGGGAAGAATTCAAGACAATTGCGAAGGCCAAACCGCTGGAGTTTCCAGAAACCGCCCCA